>JBOFFD010000316.1:0-3582 GCA_051648425.1 Planctomycetia bacterium | reverse complement strand
CCCAGACGCAGCACTTCGGAAAGCTCGGACTGCCGCAGCAGCGCCGTCCGCTGCATCCGCAGGCGGTCGATCTCGGCGGCGGCGCGGCCGGCGAACACCTGCAGCGCCGTCTTCGCCATGTCGACGTTGGACGGCGGACGGGCGAAGATCAACTCGACGACCCCGGACGGCCGGCCGTCGTCGGCGGTAAGCGACGCGCCGAAGTAGACGGCGGCCTTCCGCTCGACGAGCCATTGGTCGACGCCGAACTCGCCTTGCTTTAAGGTGACGGCGCCCGATCGGCTGCGGACGACCGCCGCCGCCGCCGTCGCCCCCACGCGAACTTCGCCGCGCCCGACCGCTCCCGGGCCCGACGGCGGCCACTGGGCGAACGGCCGCATCCGGTCGCCGCTTTCGTGCAGTTCGAAAACGCCGACGAAATCGGCCCGGGTGGTCGCCGCCAGCGTCTTCACCATCGCCCGGAAGAAGTCGAGCCCCGTCACCCGCGCCGAATCGGAAGCAAACCCCAGCAATTGTTCGACGCCGCGCCGCTGCGTGACGTCCATGCCCGCAAAGACAACGAACCCGCCGTTTCGATCGGATTCGGACAACAGGGTCAAGGTCCAAAGCAGGTGCCTCGACTCGCCGAGGTCGTTGGTGGACGTCGACTCCACGACGACCGGCTCCGTCGACCGCCGGACTCGGTCGAAGGCGTTGCGGAAGAGGTCGGCGTCGCCCCGGGTCGGCTCGAGATCCCACAGAATCCGACCGACGCCGTCGTCGGGCAGTTCCAGCGACTGCGCGAACATACGGTTCGTCCGCACAAGCCGACCCTGCATGTCGACGCAGGCCATCAACGCGCCGGCGGCCTCGAACACGCCGGTGGTGAAACGCCGTTCGCGGGCCAGCGCCTCTTCGGTCTCCTTGCGGGGGGTGACGTCGACGATCGAGCCGGCCGCCCGAACGGTTCGGCCGTCGCGGCCGACCACCGCCAATCCCCGCAGTTCCACCCAACGATAGGCGCCGTCCTTATGGAGCAGCCGCTGTTCGAATTCAAAGACGCGGCGCCGGCCTTCGATGCGCCGGCTGAACTCAAGATTCATTCGATCGACGTCGTGCGGATGGATGCGCCGCATCCATTCGTCGAATCGATTGGCGATCTCGTGTTCGTGAAAGCCGAGAATCGCCTTCCAGCGTTGCGAAAGGAAAAGTTCGCTGGTCTCGATGTTCCAGTCCCACCAACCTTCATTGCCGCTGCGCAGCACCATCTCCAGACGCTCTTCGCTTTCGCGAAGGTCGTCTTCCGCCTGCTGGCGGAGAGTCCAGTCTTCCAAGACGACGATGGAACCGGCGGAACCAACGGGCCACCGGGTTCCATCGGAGCCTCCGGCGGCACCGGGATCGTCGATCCGGTAGAGGGTGGCTTCGACGGGGAAACGGTTGGATTCGTCGCCGCGGCGGGCGGTCAAAACGCCGCGGAAGACGCCGGCGTGGGCGACGATGCGCAGCACCGAGCGGGCGCCGGGCTGGGCTTCGATGGGAAAAAAGGATGGGAACGTGCGACCGACGAGTTCGGCGGTCGGTTCGCCGAAGAGGTCGCCGAAGGCCGCGTTGACGTAGCGGACGACGCCGGAACGGTCGAGATGGGCGGCGGCGGAGGGGCTGCCTCCGAGCACCATCGCCAGCGGGTCGACTTCGAAGGTCGGCGTCGCGACGGCCGACCGCCGCACCAACGACGACGACGGCGGCGGCTCGACCCGGACCGAACGACCGTACTCGAAGGTGACGCCGAACAACGGACGGCCGTCGTCGGTGGCGGGTAGGCGGGCGGCGACGGCCTGGAACCGCCGCACTTTCCGCCGCTTCGCCGGGCGCACGCCGTCAATCGGCACCGCCGCGCGTACGACCCACCCGACTTCCGCCTCGGCTTCGACCTCGCCGACGGCGGTGTCGAACAACGCCTGCAACACTTGGGGGCCGTCTTCGTCCAATCGTTCCGTGAGGCGGACGCTCACCATCTGGGCGGCGGGGGCTTCGGTCAACCGCTCCATCGACTTCGTCCAGGCCAACACGATGCCGTCCGACCGCACCACCGCCATCGGCCGGGGCAGCAGTCGAAACCAGTCCGCCTTGTCGTCGGACCATTCCACCCAATTCACCGGCTATACTTCCTCGGCCAAATCTTCGGACGGCCTCGCTCTCCCCCCCGGGAGAAGAGGCCGGTGAGCTCGAACGGCCGATCAGCGCGCCGCGGCAGCCTCCAGGGGCGTCAATTCGATCTTGCGGATATACAACTCGGCGCCTTCGGTTTGAATTAGGACTTTCCCTTTCGTCAGCGCCAAACCGACCCCGTGGTTGACGGTCTTGCCGTTCACGATGTTCGTCATTGCGTCGCCGTTGCAAACCACCTCCACCCGCGTCCACTCGCCGTAGGGGCTTTCCACATCGTCCTTGCCGCGGAAATCAACCACGTCCTGCCATTCGAGCGACCGGGCGTACCAGTTCACTCGCTCGTTGGTCACGGTGGTCGTCGGCTTGCCGGGGCTGTAGTACCACTGGCCGTCGCGCTTCTCGGCTTCGACCGTAACTTGATGCGGAACCGCCTTGCCGTCGGCGCCGACCCCGCCCACCAGAATGAAGTCGCCGGTGCCCCCTTCGATGACTTGGCATTCGACCGACGCCGGCCAGGGGTTGGGGCCGTCGGGTCCGACGCAATGCACCAAGATGCCGCTGTCGCGCGATTTGTCCTTCCGCGAACCGTAAGTGGTCGGGCCCCACTTGTACTCCACGACCAGCCGGTAGTTTTCGTACTCGGCCTTCGTGATGACGGCTCCGAAGTACGCCTTGTCGCCTTCGCCGCCGGAAATCTTCAACTGGCCGTCGACGACGGTGAAGATACCCGGATTCTCATACTTGGTGTCGGTCGTCCAGGTATACCAGCCGTCGAGATCCTTGCCGTTGAACAAGGCGATCGTCTTCGGTTCGGCGGCGTCGACGGCCGTCGCGGCGAAGAGGCCGGCGGCCAACAGCGTCCATAGCGGCGTGCGAAAAGGCTTGAAGGTGTTCGGCGTGAGATTCGGCGACATCAGTTTTTCTCCAACGGTTGGTAGGGTCCGTTTCCTAATACTAGGCGGGCGATGGTCAAGGCGGGCTCTGACAACTTACCGGCCGCGCGCGTCGATTTCCAGCCTCGCGGTACACGGCTTGCAATCTCTTTGGGTGTGGTCGATATTGAGGAAAGCGGGACGACGACCCGCCGAGGAACGCCAGACATGACCTACCGCCGCCTCGAAGCGCCACATTGCTCCGCCGCCGACTGTCGTTTTTCGTCGGCCGTCGTTCGGTCGGCGGCAGTTCTAGGCGTTTTCTTGGCCGTTACGTCCTCCGCGTCCGCCGTCGCTCCGGTGGGGGCCGCCCCCAAGACGCCGCCGGGGAAAGCGCCCGCGAGGACCGCGCCGAGTACCGTCGACATGGAAACCGCCGTCCCCCGGATGATCGCGGGAATCGCGAAGCGCATCTTACTGGTCGCCGCCCCGACGTCGGTCGAAGACGACGACGGCTGGGGCGACGTCGTCCACATCTTCGACGGCTTCAAAACCGAGC
>JBOFFD010000315.1:0-2509 GCA_051648425.1 Planctomycetia bacterium | reverse complement strand
CCTGGTTCAACCACACCGCGACTCCCAATGCCGTGCTATTGGACTGTTCAGGTGCGAAAGTGAGCGGAACCGTCAACGGCGGACGCTTTCCCGCCCGTAGTTTTCACTCCGGCGGCGTCAACGCCATGACGATGGACGGCGCCGTCCACTGGATCGGCGACTCGATCGATCTGCAGGTGTGGCAAGCCTTAGGCACAAAAGACAGGAACGATACGACCGGCTCGTTCGCGCTGTAGTAGAGTATGTTCTAATACGACTCAACGACTGCGCACCACCCCTCGATCGACTACGGCCCATCATTTTGTGACGATGAACCAACAACCTGCCGTCCCTTCCTGTTCGTACTTGTCGTTCACCCCCTTCGGACGTTCCTTTGCCGCCCGGATCGGCCGCATCTCGGTCGACGGTTGCCCCAACGGCTCTTCCCTCGTCGGCGCCAGGCTGAGGCGGCCGATGCTTGATCCGCCGTCCTACTTTTATTCTTTATCTTCTTTGATAAACGAAGCTTTGGGGCCGACCGCTTTGGCGGTGGATGGCGTCGCCACGAAAAAGAAGGGGTTGGATCGATGAACCTTTACCGACGGCTCGTCGTGTTGTTGCCGATCGCGTTGTCGATTTCGGGTTGCGGCGGCGGGGCGCGGCCGGCGGCGGTTGGGGTGGCGCCGCCGGTTGAGGCGGCGGTCAAGCCGTTCGACGTCGTGGTTTTGGAGGCGTGCCGTGATTCGGTCGAGCCGGTTCATTGCGACCGCTGGGGTCGGCTCGTCATGGAAATGTACCGGCAGGCCCTGCTGGTCGCCGCCCGCGACGAACTCGGACTGGCGACGCGCGACGCCTCGCTGGACGAAATCGCGCCGCCCCAAGGCGCCTTGAGCGTGGCGATGCGCTTCCCGGCGACGCCCGACCGCGAACTGCACGTTGAAATCACGACCGACGCGGCCGATCCGTCCAAGCCGCAGCCCGATCCCACCGTGTTGACGGCGCCGATCGAAGACCACGCCGACTATCTGAATTTGCTCACCGTCGTCGAAGAGCTGTCGTTCGAGGAGTTCCCCGCGCTGCTTAAGAAGCAGCGGTCGACGCCGACGGAACAGGCGGCCGTTGGGGCGATGGAAGACGAACCGCTGCCGGCGGATCTTACGGCCCTGTTGGAACAGCCAACGTTCCTCGCGCAGTGGCGGGCCGTACGGGCGCTGCACGCCCTGGGTAAGACGCGGCCGGCGAGCATCCAGCGGCTGGCGGCCCTCGCCCGTTCTTACACGGTGTTGGGCGCACTGTGTGAATATCAGTACCATCCCGCGCACAAAGCATACAAGGCGCGGGGGATGCTGTACGCGCAGCGGCTGCAACGGCTGGCCCCGGAAGACCCGCGCGGATTGTGGACGCGGGCGTCGGTCTTCGCGCTGGTCGGCATGCCGCGGCTGGCGCTGGCCGACGTCGCCGCGGCGAAGGAACTGGCCGCCAAGAAGCCGAACGCGACGCCGCCCGCATTGGCGGCGGCGATCGAACAGGCGGGGCGTTTGGAATGGGAGCCGCTGGTTAAGACGGCGCTAAACGCACCGCCCGCCGATGCGGGCTACTTGCGTCTGCTGGCGCTTCAGACCGCCGAACACGCCCTGCCGACCGGTCAGTACTTCGCCGTCGCGCTGAAACTGGTCGGCGATCGCACCGACGCCCTCCGTGTGTATGATTCGCTGTGTGAAAACATGGGCGTCGGCATCGGCCACGCCGCCACGGAATCTTACGAAACCGTGATGCAGGAAAAGCTGCCGGTGGAATGGGCCGAGTGGACGGAAGCCGGTCCCGACGCGGCGAAGGACTTCAAGGATGGGAAATGGACCGAGGTCGTAAAGACCCTGCGGTCGACCGCGCTGGATGGCGAGCCGACGGCGCCGTCGTTGGCCTTGTGGCTGCGCGAGGCGCAGTTTCAGCAGGTGTACCACCGCGCGCGGTTCCTGGCCGAAATGCTGGGGGTCGACGACGAAGCGAAGGAGTACGTCGCCGCCCGAAGGGGACGCCGTGCTGCGGCTATGCGCCGGTCGGGGTCGCGCCGAAGGTGGAAACGACGAGCGCCGGGCACCGCGTGAACGTGATCGTCCGCATGACGAAGGACGGGCGGATGAAATATGATTTATACACACGGAACATGACGGGGGCGGTGTTCGTCGAATTCCTGGAGGCGTGGACCGCCCGGTCGCCGCGGAAGTTGTATCTGATCTTCGACCGGCGTCCGTCGCACCGCTCGCGGGTGGTCGAGGAGTGGCTGGCGGCGCGGGCGGATCGACTAAGGATCCGCGCCAAAATAAGTTGCCGGATTTCTATTGATTCAAAAGGCTGGTTTATGTCATTCTATGACCATGCAGGATCCTGACGCGATAGCAGCCCTCCGCGACAAATACTTCGGCCTGCTCGACGACTTGGACGAACGCGGCCGCCGGCGTTGGGCGGCGCTCGAAGCGCGGGCCCTGGGACGCGGGGGCGTCGTGGCCGCGGCCACCGGCATGTCCGACCG
>JBOFFD010000314.1:0-1987 GCA_051648425.1 Planctomycetia bacterium | reverse complement strand
GTCGAGGCGATGCCCGACCTCTTCGTCGACGGCGTTCGCGACGCCGCCCGCAACTCGGTCCTGCCCACCTTCGTCGATTCGTTCACCGTCGTCGCCGCCCAACTCGGCGACGAGGCGACCAGCCGCGGCGCCGCCGCCTGGGCCTGCGAACTCATTTCCAATCGCCCGGCGACCTAACCTTGACGGACCGAAGCGCGGGCGGCCGAACCGAGGAAGGAGCTGACGGCATGGTGGATGGACCTTCGACCGCGACCGGCGCGCCGCCGGCCGCCGTCGATCCGACGGCCGGGTCCGCGGCCGCTTCCACGGCCCGCCCCGCCGCCTCTCCCGCTCCGTTCCGCACCGTCGCCGTCATCGACATCGGCACCACTTCCATCCGCATGGCGGTCGCCGAAATCCATCCCGGCGGCCGGGTCCGCCAGCTCGAAACGCTCCAGCAGTCGGTCACGCTCGGCAAAGACACCTTCACCCGCGGCTCGATCCGCGCGTCGACCATCGAAGATTGCGTGCAAATCCTCAAAAGCTACCGCCGCCGGCTCTTGGAGTACGACGTCTCGCAAGCGTCGCAGATTCGCGCCGTCGCCACCAGCGCCGTCCGTGAAGCCGAGAACCGCCTCTACTTCCTCGATCGCATCTACAGCGCCACCGGCCTGCAGGTCGAGCCGATCGACGACGCCGAGGTCAACCGCGTCACCTACGTCGGCATCCAGCCGTTCCTACAGCTACTTCCCGAACTGGCTTCCGAACGCACCGCCGTCGTTGAAGTCGGCGGCGGCAACACCGAACTGCTACTCGTCCACGAAGGGAACGTCGTCTACTCGCACATGTTCCGCATCGGCTCGCTGCGGCTGCGCGAGACGCTGGAAACCTTTCGCACCTCGCGGGCCGAGTCGCTGCGCATCATTCAGAACCAGATCGAGCGCACCGTCGAGCAAATCCGCCATCAACTGCCCGACGGCGGCCCCACCGCCATGATCGTCGTCGGCGGCGACGTTCGTTTCGCCGCCTCGCAGCTTTCCGACGACAAGGCCCTCGACAAACCCGTCCGGCTCACCGTCGACCAGTTGGAACGCTTCGCCGACAAGGTGATGAACTACACCGAGGAAAACCTCGTCCGCAAGTTCCACCTGCCGCTGCCCGACGCCGAAACCCTCGCGCCGGCGCTCATGACTTATGTTCAGCTTTCCCGCGCGTTCCGTCTGAAGGAAATCGTCGTCGTCCGCTTCACGTTGCGCGACGCTTTATTGCAGGACATGGCCGCCAACGGCGTGTGGACCGACGAATTCGCTCGGCAAATCATCCGCTCCGCGGTCGACCTCGGCCGGAAGTATAAGTTCGACGAAGTCCACTCCCGGCACGTCGCCGAGCTGTCTAAGAAACTGTTCCGCGCCTTGCAGGACGAACATCAACTCCCCCCGCGCTGCGAACTGCTGCTGTATATCGCGTCGCTCTTACACGACGTCGGTCTGTACGTCAACACGGCCAACCACCACAAGCACGCGATGTACCTCATCATGAACAGCGAGCTGTTCGGCTTGTCGGAAAAGGACGTGTTGCTGACGGCCCTCACCGCCCGCTACCACCGGCGGGCGTCGCCGAAGCCGACGCACCCCGGCTACTCGACGCTCGACCGCGACGGCCGGATCGCGGTGTCGAAAATGGCCGCCCTCCTGCGCGTCGCCGACTCGCTCGACCGCTCGAACAGCCAGCGGGTGCAGGAATTCGACTGCCGCCGCGAAGACAACCGGCTGGTCTTGTCCGTCAGGAACGTCGAGGATCTGAGTTTGGAGCAGCTCGGCATGAAAATGAAGGGCGGCCTGTTCGAGGAAACTTACGGAATGCAGGTCCTGCTGCGCAAGACCGCCCGCTGACGGTTGGAGAGGGTCTAAGATTGAGTTTCATCCGAGACCGGAGTCTCGGTTGTTCGACTCTTTTTAGCCGGGGTGGTCCGCCGCCCCGCGTCTTTCGAGGACGGCCGGACGCGGGG
>JBOFFD010000313.1:0-2583 GCA_051648425.1 Planctomycetia bacterium | reverse complement strand
GCGCTGGGTCGAACTCCCGCGAGAGAAAGAGGACTCGCCCCAACGGCCTTTCCGAGGCGGGCCAGCGGCCGCGCCCTCCATTCGCCATCACGACCCAACGTGAAGAGAGGGCGCGGGAATCAACCTGATCCATAGTAACAATCCGTCCTTGCCTACACCCATCTCTCCGCTGAATTCGACCGATCGTTTCCTTCTTGATCCAAACTTTATTTCCCGATCGTTCTTCCGGCCGTAAATCGAATGCCACTAGTATTTTCGGTGCGGATGGCGCGGGGGTCGGTCGACGGGGTGTCGGAATTCGCGAACCGGAAGTTGCGGTTGGCCGTCTATCGTTCGCCTGCTAGTCTTACTCAGGCGGATTCATGACGACGGCCGACCCCTACTCCAAGACGGACTTGGACCGTCGTCGATTCAACAGCGCGGGATCTTTATGCACGAATCAACGTCGGCGGCCGACTCGAACCACTCCGAGCCGACGAAGAGCGGGCCGCGCCCCGGCAGCTTCGCCGAGCTTTGGCCGATCGCCTGGCCGCTCATGCTCAGCCAGGGGTCGCAGTCGCTGGCCCACGTCTTCGACCGTATGTTCATGACGCAGTACCAAGTCGAATCCGCCGCCGCGGCGCTGCCGGCCGGCATGCTTCTTTGGACGATCTCCGCGTTCTTCATCGGCGCGGTCATGTACGTCAATACGTTCGTGGCCCAGTACGAAGGCGCCAAGCGCCCGGACCGCATCCTGGCGTCAATTTGGCAGGGGGTCTACTTCGCCGCGGTCGGTGGCCTACTGCTCACTGCGTGCGCCTGGTTGGCGGAGCCGGTGTTCCGAGCCGTCGGGCACGAAGCCGGCGTGCAATTGCTGGAAGCCGAGTACTTCTCGATCTTGTGTTTGGGGTCGATCCCCATGATGGTGGGCGGCGCTCTGTCGTGCTATTTCAGCGGACGCGGCCGACCGATGGTTATTTTGTGGGTGAACGTGGCCGCCTCGGCGGTCGACATTCTCTTCAACTACCTGCTCATCTTCGGCCGATGGGGGTTCCCGGAACTCGGCATCGCGGGGGCGGCCTGGTCGACGAACATGGGCGCGCTGGTCGCCATGCTTAGCTACGGCGTACTCATCACCCGCGACGCCGACGCCCGCCGCTACGGCTGGTGGCGGTCGGCCGGCTTCGACCGCAAGCTGTTCGGCCGGCTGCTTAAGTTCGGGTCGCCCGCCGGCTTCCACTTCTTCATCGACGTCGTCTGCTTCTCGCTGTTCGTGGTGGTGGTCGGATGGATGGGAACGAAGGAACTGGCCGCCACCAACATCGCCTTCAATTTGAACACGCTGGCGTTCATCCCGATGATCGGCCTGGGAACGGCGGTGTCGACGCTGGTGGGCCAGCGCATCGGCGAAGGCCGGCCGGAACTGGCCGTCCGAACGACCTGGCTGGCGGTCTACGGCAGTGTCGCCTACATGTCGGCGTTCGTCGCCTTCTACCTGCTGCTGCCCGACTTCCTGCTGGAACTGTACAAGTCCGACGGCAACCGCGCCGACATGGACGCCATGCACGGAACGATCGTCCTGCTGCTTCGGTTCGTGGCGCTGTACTGCGTGTTCGACGCCGTGCAAATCATCTTCGGGGCGGCGCTGCGCGGAGCGGGCGACACCCACTTCTGCATGGTGTTTTCCGCGACGAGCAGCTTCGTGCTGATGGTGGTTCCAACCTACGTTTCGCAGCGCTACTTCGGCGGCGGCTTGTGGGAAGCGTGGGCCACGGTCACCATGCTGGTGCTCACGCTGGCGGTCGGCTTCCACCTGCGGTTCCAGCAGGGGAAGTGGAAGTCGATGCGGGTCATCGAGGAAGCGCCGCTGCACGATCTGGAAGAGATCGCAGCGGCGGTGCCGTCTTCGGGTTCGATGGCGCCGGCCGCCGCCATTCCGAACTCGGCCACCGTCGCCGAACACAACCCCGACGACGTCGACGAGTCGGAAGAAGAACAGTCCCCCGACGATCTGGCGGCCGCATCGCCTCTACGCTGAATGCAGGACGCTGAATGTAGTCATGTAATTTTGTTCAGACTTGTTAGCCGCCGCTTTTCTTAGCGGCGCCTCTTACTTTCGTCGAACAAAGGCGGGCGAAGGCGGTTGACAAGGCGTCTTATCCTCTCAACCGAAGCTTCCGGCGATGATCTCCAGCGTTTGTCCGACGCCGACGTAGCCGTTCCACCACCAGGTCCACCAGCCGGCCATCATCAAGGCGTGGCCGATCAGAATGAAGGCGTGGCTCCACATTTCCACGCGGTCTGAATTGGCGGTGAGATACCTGTTCCAGTGCAGCGCTTCGTCGATCCAACTGTAGGCGAAACTAAGAATCGTCAGGATGGCCGCCGGGATGATGCACGCCCCCGGATACTTGAAGGCGATGCACAACAACACGCAACTGCCGACGCCCATGAACACGATGATGTGGTGGACGAGTTCCTCGCCCTTCTTCAGAACGGCCTTGTAGATGGTGCGGTGGCCGATGGTGTCGACGGCGATGGCGACGGTGAAAAACGCGCCGCCGATCGGCACGAAGAACGCCTCGGTCGGAAACGATACGCCGT
>JBOFFD010000312.1:0-2915 GCA_051648425.1 Planctomycetia bacterium | reverse complement strand
GAACGGCGTCGGCCTGATGATGGTGGGCGGCTATGAGAGTTTCGGTCCCGGCGGCTGGGGCAATACGCCGATCGCCGACCTCTTGCCGGTGACGGTGCGGGCCAACGACCCGCAGCGCACGCAGCCGCTCAAAATGGAGCCGACGGCGCAAGGGCAGCGCGACTTCCTGATGCGGATCGGGGCCGGCGACGCCGTCGCCAACACGACCGCCTGGACGGCGCTGCGGCCGCTTGACGGTTCCAGTAGTTGGGCCGCCGAGAAGCCCGGATCCCGGCTCGTCGCCAAAGCCGCCACCGGCGAACCGCTGCTGGCGGTGCAAGACGTCGGCAAGGGACGCGCGGTCGCCTTCGCCGGCGACACCACCTGGCGCTGGCGGCGCACCCCGGAAGGTGTGCAGTCGCACGCCCGCTTTTGGCGGCAGTTGGTGCTGTGGGCCGCCCGCCGCGAAGAGGCGTCCGGGTCGTTCGTGCAGGTGAAGCTCGGTTCGCGTCGGCTGGCCGTCGGCCAAAAGCTGCCGGTGGAAATCACGGTCGAGGGGCCGAACGGCGAGCCATTGCCGAACGCGACGGTGAAAGCGGTGGTCACGACGCCGGCCGGCGCCGCGCTGCCGGTGGAGCTTTTCAAGCAGGGCGACGCCTACCGCGGGTCGTTCTGGCAGTCCGACGCCGTCGGCGACTACACCGTCGACGTGTCGGCGGTCGTCGACGGGGGGGCCGAGCAGAACCGCGCGGTGAAATTCCTGGTCTACGACGAAGACAGCGAACTGTTGCGGTTGGCGGCCGACTTCGATTCACTGCGGTCGTTGGCCGACGTCACCGGGGGCAAGTTTCAAACCGCGCAGCAGTTCCCGCCGTTCGTCGAATCGCTGCTGGCCGAGGATCTGAATTTGGAGATTGCCCAGCCGATCCAGTCAAGTCTGTGGGACCGCTGGGAATTCCTCACGTTGTTCATCACCGTCGCGGCGACGGAATGGTTCCTGCGCAAACGCAGCGGCTTAGCGTAAGACCGCCGGTATCTCATAGCCCGCCGCGCGAGCAAGGGATTCCTGCTCCGATCGCGCGGAAGCGATCTTACGGGCGACCTTTCCGGGCGACGCAACGAGATGGGAACGAAGATCGTGATAATGCGCGCATACACTTCCATCCTTGGTTCGATCATGGCCGCGGCGTCGGTCCAGGCGTGGGACGACGCCGACCCCGCCCGTTTCGCGCGGTTTCGGCCGAACGAATACGTGCGGCCGTTCGGACCGAACGCCCCTTGGAACGTTCCGGTCGCCGGCCTGCCGCAACACCCGGAATCCGACCTGTACGTCGACCGCCTCTGGCGGAAGTCGACCGCCGCCCGCCCCGGCAATTTCAACATCGCCGGTTTCAAAGACTATTCCTACCCCGTGTACGACGCCCGCGACGCCGCCGGCGTCTTCAAGGTGAAGTCCCGCAACCCCGACTGGGGCAACATCCACGGTAAGACCATTCCGTGGAACCCTCGGTGGAAACAGGCGAAGGGAAGCGACGGCCAGGTGATCGTCTTAGACCCCGCCGCCGGTCGGGAATGGAATCTGTGGCAGGTTCGGTTCGACGGTAAGACGGTGACGGTGGGCAACGGCAGCCTGGTCGACGGCGACTACCGCGTGAAGGAAGACGGCTTTCCGTCGTCGCGCGGCTGCGGCATTCAGTACTCGGCGATGCTGACGCGGCCCGAGGAAGTCATGCAGGGGGCGATTCGACACGCGTTGTCGATGCCGATCAAGAATCCGCATTCCCGTTTGTTCGTCGCGCCGGCCACCAAGACCGACGGCGGGAAGTTCGGCATCCCCGAAGGCGTGCCCGAGGGAATGCGGTTCGCGCTGCGCGCGACCGACGCCGAGATCGACGCTTGGATCGCCGACCTGCCGAAGAAGCTGGGGGCGGAAACCCGCCGATCGGCCCGTATCGTCGCCGTCGCTCTGCGGGACTACGGTTGGATCGTCACCGACAATTCCGGCGGCGCCTTCTTTCAGTTCGAGTACGACGGCACCGCCGGCGAGAAATGGGCGGCCGTCGGTTTCGCGGAACTTAAGATCGGCGACGCCGAGTATCCGCGCGACCTGTTGGAAGGACTGCTGACCCAGGAACGCATTTACGCCGTCGCACCCAGCGACCAGTACCCTCGCAAGTAAGAACCGCGCCCCGGGTCGGCGGGCTACGGGGCGTCGGGGTCGCGTTCCCAGTCTTGGGCCAGCGCCCGCAAGTGGAACCGTTCCACGGCCGACAGTTCCGGGTGCGGTTGGCGAAGGTAGTCGACCGCCTCGGCGTTCTTACCTTCGAGTTTCAGACAGACGGCGAGCGACCGAACGACGCTCGGCAGCCAAATCCCCTTGTTGCGGACGAAAACGCCCGGATAAGAGCTTTGCAGCAACATCAGGTTGCGGCGGCGCAGCTCCACCGGCTCCAGGTCGGCCGGCTTCTGCGCCAGCAGCCGTTTCAGTTCGGCGCTCTGCGACGTTTCGGCGAAGTCCTTGGCGTCGTAGAACTCCGTCTTATCCAGCGAGTCGTTCAGTGCTTTCAATACGACGTCGAGTTTTTCCTCCGACACGTCCGCCGGCGCCCGCCGCGCCGCCGCTGCATCGAAGGCCGCCGCCAATTCCTCGATCGTCTTACGGGTCGCGGCGTCGAACAACGACCACATCCGCCGGCCGGGGCCGGCTTCCTCCTTCGCCGACTGACTTCTCAACGTCGAGCAGAACGCCGCCCAATTCAGAACGTCGGTCGAGCGCAGTTGAAAAGAGCCGAATCGTTTCACATAGCGCTCGAACCACGACCGCGCCACGTCGGGCTGCGGCCGCGCCATGTCGAGTTTATTGAGACCGAGGAAGTACACGACGTCCTGCGGCGTCTGCGTCACCATCGTTTCGCGCAGCTCGGCGGGAATCTTGC
>JBOFFD010000311.1:0-2398 GCA_051648425.1 Planctomycetia bacterium | reverse complement strand
TTTCGCAGGTGTGGGGCCCCAACACGCACCCCAGCACGCTCGCCCGCGTCCGCGCCAGCCGAACCAGTTTGCCCGGCCGACCCACCGAAGTCTGCGTCGGCGCTTCCTCCTCGACGAGCTGCTTCTCCAGCAGCGTCGTCACCACCCGCGTCACCGTCGGAAAGCTGATGCCCGTCGTCCGGTTCAGATCGGCGCGCGACATCGGGCCGTGCGTCTGCAGCGTGGCCAACACTTGCTGCTCGTTCCAGCGGCGCGGCGACTTCGTCTTCCCGCCCAATGCCGACTTCATCACGATGTGTTACCACTTTGCTGAAAGGGAACTCGCTCTGCATGGGAAGTATTCTATAAAATCCAAGGGCGATGAATTTTCGACACGCGATTTTGTAATGTACTCTTTAAGCGGTTCCATTCAGGATGAAAGTAATTGGTCGGGCTTCCGTTTCGTATTCTTAAAGCGAATGGCGCCACCGTATTTCTTCGCAGAAACCCACCCTTGATTGGCGGTGTCCGCATGGTCGCCTTCCGGAATCTTTCCCTTGTCGCCGCGCTGGTCGTTTGGCTGGGCGCTGCGCCGGCGCCCGCCGCCGTCGACGAAGCCAAACACGCCGCCGAACAGTTCTTCGAGCGCAAAGTTCGGCCGGTGCTGTTGCAGCATTGCACCAAATGCCACGGCCCCGACAAGCAGCAGGGCGGCCTACGGCTCGATTCGCTGGCGGGCCTCTTGGCGGGCGGCGACGCCGGCCCCGCGCTGGTTCCCGGCGACCCGGCGAAAAGCACGTTCCTGGAAGCCCTGAAGTACGGCGACGACTTCGTCCAAATGCCGCCCGCCGGCAAGCTGCCGCAGAACGTCATCGACGACCTGAACGCCTGGGTGAAGCTGGGCGCGCCCTGGCCGGGGTCCGACGCCGCCGCTGCCGCCCCGCCTCCCAAACAGGCCAAAGAGATCACCGCCGAAGACCGCGCCTACTGGGCGTTCCAGCCGATCAAACGGCCGACGCCGCCCGCAGTGAAAAACAGGGCGTGGGGGGCGAACCCCGTCGACGCCTTCGTCCTGGCGAAGTTGGAAGCCAAAGGCGTGGCGCCGAACGGCCTCGCCAACCGCCGCGAACTGTTGCGCCGCGTCTATTTCGACCTTGTCGGACTGCCGCCGACGCCGGCGGCCGTCGAAGCATTCGCCGCCGACACCCGCCCCGAAGCGTTCGCCGCAGTCGTCGACGACCTGCTCGACCGCCCGCAATACGGCGAACGGTGGGCCAGGCACTGGCTTGACGTCGTCCGCTTCGCGCAAAGCGACGGCTACGAATTCGACGACGAGAAGCCGTTCGCCTGGCGCTACCGCGACTACGTCGTGCAGTCGCTCAACGCCGACAAACCGTACGACCGCTTTCTGATTGAGCAGTTGGCCGGCGACGAAATCGATCAGCCGACCGACGAATCGCGCGTCGCCACCGCGTTCTACCGACTGGGGACGTGGGACGTCGAACCCGACGACGCCCGGGCGGCCGAGTTCGACGACCTCGACGACGTCATGGTCACCGCCGGAGCCGCGTTCATGGGTCTGACCTTCGGCTGCTGCCGCTGCCACGACCACCGCTTCGACCCGCTGCCGCAGGAAGACTACTACCGTCTGCTGGCGTTCTTCAGGCCGATCCGCCGCTACGAGCGGCCCGACTATGCCGGCCGATCGGCCGGTTACGTGGCGCTGGGCGATCCGAAGAAACTGGCCGAACGGGTGACCGCCGCCGAGGCTGCCGCCAAACCGCTGCGGGAGCAACGCGACGCCGCGAAGGACGACGGCGAAAAACGCCGGCTGGACGAGAAAATCCGCAAGACGGAACGAAAGGGATACGAGGGCGTCGATTGGACGCTGGCCGTTCGTGAAGGCGAGATTCGCCCGACGAACGTCCTCATCCGCGGCGGCGCCGGCAACCTCGGTCCGCTGGTGGAACCCGGCTTTCCCCAGGTCATCACCAAGGAAACGCCGGCGATCGTCCCGCCGAAACACGGCGGCAGCAGCGGCCGTCGCCTGGCTCTGGCGAACTGGCTCGTTCGTCCTGACAACCCGCTCACCGCCCGCGTCATGGCCAACCGCGTTTGGAAGTACCACTTCGGCCGCGGCCTCGTCCGCACCACCGCCGACTTCGGCAAGGGCGGCACGCCCCCTTCCCACCCCCAACTGCTCGACTGGCTCGCCTCTGAGTTCATGGCCGGCGGTTGGTCGCTGAAACACCTGCACCGGGTGGTGCTGGCGTCGAAAACCTACCAGCTATCGTCGCGGACGGCCAACGAAGCCGCCCTGACCGCCGACCCCGACAACGACCTCCTCTGGCGCCAGAACCTGCGCCGTCTGGAAGCCGAAGCGATCCGCGACGCCGTCCTGACGGTCAGCGGCCGGCTC
>JBOFFD010000310.1:0-4612 GCA_051648425.1 Planctomycetia bacterium | reverse complement strand
GTAGGTAGGCGAAACTGTCGGGGCCGTCGATCTTGACCAGCGCCAAGTCGGCCTTGGGGTCGAAGTTGACGACCCGGCCGGGGAAGCTGCGGCCGTCGGACAGTTGCGTGGTGATTTCTTCGACGTTTTCGACGACGTGATAGTTGGTGACGAGGTAGCCGCGGGGGTCGATCAAGACGCCCGTGCCCAGGCCGCGCACCCGACCGGCGTTGTCGCGGTCTTCCAAGCGGGCGGGGATGGTGCGCAGCGTCCGCAAGTTGACGATGGCGTCGCGCGTCTTGGCGATCGCCTCGACGATCGGGGTGCGGCGGTCGTAGGGGGCGGCGGCGAGGAGGTCGCCCAAGGCCAGCGTGGAGCCGACGGCCAGACCGGCGGCCAGCAGCCAACGGGCGAGGGTGGTTCGCGCGAGGTCGGGGCGTTTCGGAGCGAGGAACATGGCGACCTCTCGATGGATCGGCCGCGGGGAAGTCTGCGTCGACTTCGTCGCCCGGCGCTGATTTCGCTGGTTGTACACCTGATGCGTCTGTTCGGGAATGGTCGATCGGTCGCAAGACCGGTCGGCGAATCCGCGGCGGCGGCTTCACGTCCCATCGCGTCGTCAAGGTAATTTATCGGCGGCCGACCCGAAACCCCAATTCGACTCTTCCCGGCAAGCCGCTCGGGTAAAGTCGCCGGGTTGAAGCGGACGGCGCGGCGGCGTCGCACGTCCGGTTGTTCGGGAACAACCGGTCTACACCGACGGCGCCGATCGCCACGGCTTCGCGGCCTGGGCCGGGCGCCGTCGTTGGAATCGTCGGGCCGTTCCGCTAAACCATTGGGCGACGGATGAACCTCTTCGGCAGCGCGGCGGCGACTTCAAGATCGAACGCAGCGCGTCGAAGGATTGTTCCGGCAGGCGCCCCCGGGGTCAACGGGCCGATCGCGCCGTTTTCCAGCGCCGCCAGTCAATTTATAGGTTCGTTCCGTTCAGCCGCGCCAAGTTCCCAAGAAAGGCCGACCGCACCGTGAGCACAGCACCCGCACCCGAACCGACGTCGGCCGTCCCTCGCGGCTTCGTACCGACCCCGCACCTGCTCATGGGGCCTGGGCCGAGCGACGTCGCTCCGCGGGTCCTGCAGGCGATGGCCACGCCGCTGGTCGGACACCTCGACCCGGCCTTCCTCGTGCTGATGAACGAAGTCCAAGAGATGCTGCGCCGCCTTTTCCGCACGCGGAACCGCATGACGCTGGCGATCAGCGGCACCGGCTCGGCCGGCATGGAAACCTGCATCGTCAATCTGATCGAGCCGGGCGACAAGATGGTCGTCTGCGTCAACGGGGTCTTCGGCAAGCGCATGACCGACGTCGCCGCCCGCGCCGGCGCCGAGGTCCACGCGCTGGAACGCCCTTGGGGCGAAGTGTTCGACCCCGCCGTGATCCGCGCCAAACTGGCCGAGGTTCGCCCGAAGGCGCTGGGCATCGTCCACGCCGAGACTTCCACCGGCGCCTGGCAGCCGGCCGAGGAACTGGGGGCGATCTGCCGGGAATTCGGCACGCTCTTGGTGTTGGACACCGTCACGTCGCTGGGCGGCGTGCCGGTCGAGATCGACGCCTGGGGGGTCGACGCCGTCTACAGCGGCACGCAGAAGTGTCTGTCGTGCCCGCCGGGGTTGTCGCCGGTGTCGTTCAGCGACCGCGCGATGCAGGTGGTGTCCAGCCGGAAGACGCCGGTGCAAAGTTGGTATCTCGACTTGAACATGCTGGGCAACTATTGGGGTCAGGAACGGGTGTACCACCACACCGCCCCGATCACGATGAACTACGCCCTGCACGAAGCGCTGCGCGACATCTTCGAGGAAGGACTGGAAAACCGTTGGGCGCGGCACATGCTGAACCACGACGCCCTGAAGGCCGGCCTTACCGCGCTGGGCTTTGCGTACGCCAACGGCGAGGGTTGCCGGCTGCCAATGCTGAACCCGGTGATGATTCCGGCGGGGGTCGACGACGCCGCCGGCCGTAAGATGCTGCTCAATGAGTTCGGCATTGAAGTGGGCGCCGGCCTGGGGGCGTTCAAGGGGAAGGTGTGGCGCATCGGCCTGATGGGGCACACCTGCCGCCGGCCGAACGTGATGGCCGTTCTGGGCGCCTTGGAGCAGGTGCTGCGGCGCCACGGCGTTACCGGGGCGCCCGGCGCCGGCGTGGCGGCGGCCGTCGACGTCTACAACAAAGCGGCCTAACCCGAACCGCTTCCGACGAAAATGAAGAACGTAGGGCGGACCTCCCGGTCCGCCCGTCAATCAGTTTCGCGTCGCCCCTTCCCTTGTTCCTCGGCAGCCCGTTGAACGAAAAACGGCTGGCCGTCATTGCTAAGTCGCGGCTCCCGGCTACTTCTCTTATACTCTAAGGCGCATTTCATGCCGAGTGCGCGAAACTCTTTCTGATAGGCGAATCATGAGCAAGCTGGAAGCAAAGAAAGCGTTGCTGGACGGCTTGCAAGCGGCGCGGGCCGGCCAACGGTTCATGGCCCGACTGCAAGTCTCGATGGCGGCCGACCTCGACCCGACCGACGCCGACGCTTTGGTTTGGACGGCGTGGCTGAGCGACGCCCCCGACGAGGCGGTCGGCTTTTTCGACAAAGCGTTGCAGATCGACCCCGGCCACGAATTCGCCGCCTACGGCTTGGCGTTGACCCTGTGGCTGGCCGGCAAACCGCCCTCCGTCGACCAAGCCCGCGCCCTGCTGCGCTTGAAAACCCCAACGCAAGCTGCGGTTCCCAACCCACTGCCGCCGCCCGCGCCGGTCGTTCCGCCACCGGTTCAGCAAGCGAACCCGTTCGGCTCGCCCCCTCCCGAACCACCGCCGGCCGCCTCGCCGCCCACAGCCCCGGCGCTAGAGCAACCGGAGCCACCCGCCCCGCCGCCTCCAGCACCCCCGCCGCCCATGTACGAGGCCGACCTGTACGACGCCCCGACCGGCGACGCCGCCCCGACCACCGCCAGCGACCCGGTCGCCGCCGAAGCCTCGGAAAAGTCGCCGCACGGCTCTTGGGGATCGTGGGAGGAAATCCTGCTCGCCGACCCGGCCGTCCCACCGACGGAACCGTCGCCGTCCACCCCCCCGCCCGACGACCCCTATGCCTCGCGCGACGGCCGACCGCGCATTCTGGTCGTCGACGACACCCGGACCGTCCGCAAGTACGTGCAGCTTACACTGGAGCGCTACGGGTACGGGGTCGCCGCCGCCGCCGACGGCGAGGAAGCGCTGGCCATCGTCGCGCGGGCGCTTCCCGACCTCGTCCTCACCGACATCAACATGCCCGGCATCGACGGCTACAAGCTCTGTAAGATTCTGAAAAGCTCGCCCAACACCGAACACATCCCCGTCGTCATGCTGTCGAGCAAGGACGGCCTGTTCGACTGGATCCGCGGCAAAATGGTCGGCTGCACCGAATACATCACCAAACCGTTCGAGCCGGACGTTCTGGTCCAAAAAGTGCAGAAATACATCGCCGCCCGTCCGTAGCGCCCGCACGGGGACTCCGTGGGTCGGTGCAGGCGCGGCCGGCCGCGATGCTCTATAATCAAGAACAACGAACAGCCGAAACGTTCACTTCAAGTGAAAGTGCCGCTGCCAGGACGCCCCGCATGAACCCCCGCGACCGGTCTTTGCCGTCCGACGACGACGACCAACCTTGGCTGTTTCCCCGCGACGAGGAAGCGGCGTCCGAAGACGGACCCGCCGCGCCGCCGCCCGACCGCCGCGACGAAAATCTCCGCACGCCGAGCCGAGACGTCGATCCGTTGGCGAAAACCGCCGTCGGGTTCCGCATTCCGATGGAGGTGTTCGACGCGACCGGCGACACCGCCCTCGGCGTCGACTTCGAGACGGATCCAGCGTCGCCGCACCCCTCGGACAGCCACCGGCAGCCCGTGGAAGCCGTCGGCGACCCGCGGACGGCGCGGCGCTCGCGCTTCGCCGGCGCGGTGTTGGGCGGGGCGATCGGCGACGCGATGGGCCACCCCACCGAGTTCATCGGTTCGGTGGCGTCCATCAAGGACCGCTACGGACCGAACGGCGTCGAACGGTTCGAGTTGTACTGGGAGCGCGACGGCAAGCGGTTCGCCCCGTACACCGACGACACGCAGATGGCCGAGATCGTGCTGCGCTCGATTCTGGACGAACCGACCGACCTCGACGCCGCCATGCGGCGGATGGCGGCCGGCTTCGTCGAATGGTCGCAACGGCCGCAGGGCGGCCACCGGGCGCCGGGCAACGCCTGCATGGCCGGCTGCCGGGCGTTGGCGGCCGGCGCGCCGTGGCGCTCCGCCGGCGGCGCGACCGCCGGCGGCTGTGGTTCCGTCATGCGGGCCTATCCGTTCGGCCTGCTTTTCGTCGACGACCTCGACCGCTGCGAAGCGTGGGCGGTGGAACACTCCAAGCCGACCCACCGCGACCCGATCGCGCTCGCGGCGTCGGCGGCGATGGCCGTCGGCGTGGCGCGGGCGGTGCGCGGCGAGGAGCCGAAGCGGATCGTTTCGGAGATGATCGCGGCCGCCTGCCGTTACTCCACCCGCACCGCGCTCATGATGCTGCGCGCCCTCGACGACGCGGAGAACGGCGTCGGACCGGAGGT
>JBOFFD010000309.1:0-2904 GCA_051648425.1 Planctomycetia bacterium | reverse complement strand
TGTTGGCGGCGCTGCTTTGCGTGGAACGGCGCCGGCACGGGTGGGCGGTCTTCTGGGTCGGCTTGACGCTGCTGGCGAAGGAGGAGTACGCCCTCGTGGCGGCGGGACTGGGGCTGTACACGGCAACGCGCGAGCTACGCGAAGGACGCCCCCGGCGGGCGCTGTTGGGCGTAGCGGCGGCCGTCGCGGCGCTGCTGTATTTGGTCTGGGTGCTCACGGTTTTTCTGCCCTATTTCCGGGCGGGCGGTGGGCCGCACTACACGCCGTACTTCGCGTCGTGGGGTGGGTCGCCGCGTGAAATCGTCTTCACCGCCTTGACCAACCCCGGCCGCGTGGTCGAGCGGTTGGCGACGCTGAAAAACCTGGCCTTCGTCCTGGCGATGCTGGCGCCGGCCGCCCTCACGCCGTTGGCCGCCCCGTTTCGGCTGCTGGTGGCGGCGCCGATTTTCGGCTACCTCATGCTCGGCGACTTACCGTCGCTGGCCGACCCCCGGTTTCATTTCCACGGCCCGCTGGTGCCGCTCGTCTGGTGGGCGGCGGTGGGCGGTTCGGCCAACCTGGCGCAGCAGTGGAAATCGCCCCAACGCTCGGCGGCGACCCTGGGGCGATTGATCGTCTGTCTCGCGGTCTTAAGCGCCGGCTGGTTCGGTCGGGGGCCGACGTCGTGGCGGTTCCACGACCCGTTGGAAGCCGTGCCGCCGCGGTGGGACGGACGGCGCTACACCTTCGAGCCGCGCGGCGACTATTGGCGCGACGTCTACCTGCCGGCGGAACGAAGCCGCCGGTTCGCCGCCGCCCTGGCCGTGCTGTCGCCCGCCGACCGCGTCGCCGCCACCGACTACGTGCGCGGCCGGTTGACCCACTTCCGCGCCGCGCACGACTACCCCGTCTTCCGCAAACACGTCGGCGTCGACGACCTTGATGCGGTGCTGCTCGACAAAACCGAAGGCTGGTGGGGACGCGGCCCGAACAACCTCGACCGCGAAATGCTGGCCGCGATGGACGACGGCCGGGAAGTCGGCGGCCGCGTGCGTTTCCGCGACCGCTGGTTCACGGTCGTTCACCACGACGAGTTCTTTTTCGTTCTTCGACGAATGGACGATGATTCCGCCTCATTCGAGAAGTGACGGAAAAATCGATCGCATCCGTTTTTTCCGGCAATCTTCACGTAGTTCGCGGCGTCGTTCGACGATAAACAGAAAAAGGACTGTTTTCGGAGGTCGGAACCATCAACGGTTTACGGCGACTCTCAACGATCGGCCGGCGGGCGAGTTTTTGGATCGTCTTAGGGACTTTCTTGACCGCCTCCCCATCGCTCGCGGCCGACGACGCCGTCGCCGCGAAACTCGACGAACTTCTCCGCCGCGTCGAGGCGTTAGAGAAGGAGAACGAACGGTTGCGCGCGGTCGAGCAGCGAGTGACGGCGCCGCCCGTTTCGCCCCCGATTGAAGTTCCGCCCGGCCCGCCCGAAGCCGTCGCGCCGATCGAATCCTTGCCGATCGAATCCTTGCTGATCGTTGAACCGCCCGTCGCGTCCGCCGTCGCCTCACCGAAGGCGAAGCCGCGGTTGGAAGCCGTTTGGGAAGACGGCGTGTGGTTTCACTCGGCGAACGAGCATTTCAAGTTTCACGTCGGCGGGCAGGTGCAACAGGAAATCGGTTGGTTCGACGCCAACCAGGACGTAACCCAGGGACCGAGCGGCATCGGACCGAATCTGCAAGACGGCACCGCGTTCCGCCGCGCCCGCATCCGCTTCGACGGCACGATGTACGAAGACGTCGACTTCATGGCCGAGTACGACTTCGCCAACAGCATCGACTCGTCGGACGGCACCAACATAGGCGTCATCAACACGCCCGCGCTGGCGGAATTGTGGGTGAACGTGAAATCGGACGCACCGGCCGGCGAAGCGCGCGTCGGCTTGATGAAGGAACCGATCGGCTTCGAGAAACTGGTGAGCAGCCGGTACCTGACGCTGATCGAAATGTCGCCGTTGTTCGACGCCTTCACCGATCGGTTCACCGGCGGCTTCACGCCGGGGTTGCTGTTCCACGACGCCGTCTTCAACGAGCGCGCGACGTGGTGGTTCGGCGTCTACCGCGACGCGCAGCAACCGTTCGGTTTCTCGGTGGGCGACGGTGAATACGCTTACACCGGCCGACTGACCGCGCTGCCGATCTATCGCGACGACGGGCGAGTTTTCGTCCACCTGGGAGCGGCGGCCAGCCACCGCAGCTTGGACGGCGATCGCATCCGCTTCCGCGCCCGGCCGTCGCTGCGCGGCCAACCGGGCAGCCGGGTGCCGGCGCTGGCGAACACCGGCGTCATTCTTTCGGAGCGGCAGGATTTGGTGGCGGCGGAGTTAGCGGCCGTCGCCGGTCCATGGAGTCTTCAGGCGGAATACATCGGTTCGTGGGTCGACGACGCCACCTTCCCGCAGACGACGCCGGCCCCCATCGGTACGCGGTTCTTTCAGGGAACTTACATCGAGGGGGCGGTTTTCTTAACCGGCGAGCATCGCGCGTACAGTAAGCGGGCGGCGGTGTTCGACCGAGTGACGCCGCGGCGCGACTACCTGTTCGTCCGGCGGAGTAAGGAAACGGCGGGCGGACCGGGGGCGTTGCAGGCGGCGGCGCGCTTTTCTTATCTGGACCTCGACAGCGGCGCCGTCGCGGGCAACCGACTGTATGATTTGACGCTCGGTCTGAACTGGTTTCTCAACCCCAACGCCAAGTTTCAGTTCAACTACTTCACCACCGATCGGATGGTGCGGTCGGGCGACGCCGATGGCATGATCCAAGGAATCGGGTCGATGCTGGCGTTCGACTTCTAGATCGCGCTGAAACTTGTGGTGCGGTCGTCTCGCCTGCACGAACTGGCGCGCCGTAGGCGTTACGAGGGTTC
>JBOFFD010000308.1:0-8063 GCA_051648425.1 Planctomycetia bacterium | reverse complement strand
GGAATAGCCGCGCGGATCTTGATACTCGTCTTGCACGATGCACCTCCCGGTGTTGAACCCCGCTCGCCGCGAAGTATTATAGGAAACCGGTCGCGATCGAAAACTTACCGACTTACATCCGTGCCGGCGTAATAGGCCCGAGCTTTCGGAGGTCAACGTAGATAGCAACCCATTGCGCACCGGGAGGAAGATCCCATGTCCCTTCAATGAACATATAATACATTTGGGTTGATGGCGAATATGTGTCGTTATCGTAGGTGATCTCGATATCTGAAAATGCGTCAGGTGCAAATGCAAGGCAGGCAGTTACAATTGCCGTCGCGGATTGAAGAAACGCTTTCTTCGACATGGCTGAAACACCTCTAGCGACGTGGCTGAACATTCGTTTCGATATTCTCTTGATAAAATTTTCTTGAGAAGCGGCAATAGTGGCGCGATTTTTTTCGACCTTTCGACTCCCAGGCTTCATCAGTTGAATCGAAGCCGTCGATCCGCTTCCAAGGTTTTTCGTCGCCGCCACTTCAGCTCGCACAGCCGTTCGACCGAAGAAAGCCCGCGCGATCGGGCGCGCCGTTGCCTATAACATGCACGGGGACGCACAACGCGGGGACGATCGTTTCAACGATCATCTCGACGAGGCGGCGGCGTTCCGCTCCGTCTCGCGCTTCGGGCGCCGTCCGCGTCCACCGTATCGGCCGGACGGCGGGCCCCGCGTGGTCTACCCGCCGAGGATTGGATGAGGCATTTCGACGTCGTCGTCATTGGAACAGGGCCGGCCGGCCAAAAAGCCGCTATCCAGTCGGCCAAGCTGGGCAAGAAGGTCGCGCTCGTGGAGCGCCGCGAACTCGTCGGCGGCGTCTGCCTGCACACCGGCACCATTCCCTCTAAAGCCCTGCGCGAAGCGGTGCTGCAACTCACCACCCCGGGGCTGCGCAGCGACGTCGAGCCGGTCAACCACCGCAAGATAACGATCACCGACGTGGCGGCCATCAGCAACCGCGTCATTCGCACCGAAATGATGGTGATTTCCAACCAGTTGGAACGCAACGGCATCGAACTGCTGCACGGGTTGGCGTCGTTCGAGGCGGAACCGCACGTTCTATCCGTCACCGGCCAATACACCGCCGAACGCATCTCCGGCGACTACTTCGTCATCGCCACCGGCACCCGCCCCGCCCGCACCCCCGAGATCCCGTTCAACGAAACCGACGTCATCGACTCCGACGGCCTGCTGAATCTGCCGTACCTGCCGCGCAGCATGATCATCGTCGGCGGCGGGGTCATCGGAACGGAGTACGCCTGCATCCTCGCCCAGTTGGGGGTTCGCGTCACCCTGGTCGAGGGACGCGACATGCTGCTGGAGTTCGCAGACCGCGAAATCGTCGAAGCGCTGCAGTACCATATGCGGCAGATCGGCATCACGCTGCGGATGGGGGAACGGGTCGAACGGGTGGAGACCATCGACGCGCCCGGTCTGCCCCCCGATCACCACGGCGGCGTTAAGGCCACTCTGGCCAGCGGCAAGGCGGTGAAGGCCGATACGCTCATGCACTGCGTCGGCCGGGTGGGGAACACCAGCACCCTTTCACTCGACAAGGTCGGCATCAAGCCGGACGACCGCGGCCGAATCGCCGTCAACAGCAGTTACCAGAGCGAGAAGCCGCACATCTACGCCGTCGGCGACGTCATTGGCTTCCCCGCGCTAGCCAGCACCGCGATGGAGCAAGGCCGGCTGGCGGCCTGCCACATGTTCGGCGAACCGGCGGTGTCGATGCCCAGCCTGTTCCCCTACGGCATCTACTCCATCCCTGAAATTTCGATGGTGGGAATGACCGAAAAACAGCTCACCAGCGCCAACGTGCCGTACGAGGCGGGGGTCGCCCGTTACCGCGAAATCGCCCGCGGCCAGTTGCTGGGCGACGAATCGGGCATGCTGAAGATCCTCGTCCACCAAGAGACGCGGGCGATCTTAGGCGTCCACATCATCGGCACCGGCGCCACCGAACTGGTCCACATCGGCCAGTGCTGCATGGCGATGAACGGCACCGTCGACTTCTTCGTCCACAACGTCTTCAACTACCCGACGCTGGCCGAAGCGTACAAGATCGCCGCCTTCAACGTGGTCAACCGACTGTCGTACTGCTGACAGCCCGACGGGGTCGCAAGCATGCGATCTATCTTAAACCTGTGTAGGGCGGAATTCTGGTCCGCCCGTTTTCCTTCCGTTGGTAAACGGAAATCGTAGCGGACGATCGATTCGGGCGGACCAGGGTTCCGCCCTACAAAAGAAAAGAAGACGGCCGTCACGCCGTCGGTTGCGTTGAAACCGGCTCGGTCGGCGGCGCCTCGCCGGTTTTCTTCAAGCCGGCCTGTCTGGAAAACTCGTAGTAAGCCGGCCACGCGCCCGGCAGGCTGCCGAGGAGTGACATCATGCGGAACAAGATGCACAGCGCCACCGCGCCGGACGGCGTTCCCCCCACCCCCGGCAGCGAGAAGAACCGCTGAAACAACCCTTCCATCACTCCCAGCCCGCCGATCGACGGCACCACCGCGCCGGCGGTGTAGATGATCGGCAGGAAGATGAAAAAGTTCGGCAGCGCGATCACCGGACCCAGCAGTGAAATCGACAACAGCCAGACGCAGGTCATCGTCCAGCCGTGCAGCATGAAACTGATCGCCATGCACTTGGCCAACAGCAGCTTGTGGTGCCGGTAGTGGAAGACGCTGTCATCCAATAGTCGCAGCTTCTGCCCGCCCGGCAGCCGATTGAACAACTCCGACACCCGCAGCCATCGCCGAACGCGCCGGCTGAAGAACAATGTGCCCACGACCACTAATCCGGTCAGCACCGTGCCAAGGAAGATCGCCGGCCCGCGCAACGCCGGCCGATACCCCCCCGCCAAGAGGGCCGTACCGCCGACCGTCATCAGCGCGACGAGACCCAGCGCGCGGTCCATGAGGACCGTCATCACCGCCGCCACCCGCTTGCCGGGCGAGCGACGGTAGATGCAAAGGCCCTTGATGAAGTCGCCGCCGGTCGAACCGGGCAGCACGTTGTTGGCGATGAGGCCGATCCACGTGAGCCGAATCGCTTGATACAGCCCGGGGTCGAGGTCGTGGCTCTTTAGCAACAGCCGCCAGCGCCAGCCGAGCAACACGACTTGGAACGGGAAAAGCACGACGGCGAAGAGAAACAACGGAAAGTTGATCCCGCGGAACAGCGTGAAGAAACCCGGGACGAACTGCGGGCCGGCAGACGCTCCGGGTTCAGCCTTTGGCGGCGGGGCGTCGGCGGCGGGAAGCGGCAGACGCCGGCCGTCGTCGGTCGCCAGGAACCGGCTTTTCCCTTCGTAGACCAGCCAACCGACTTCCGGTTCCGCCCCGGGCGCGACGAGACGGTCCTTCCATTGAATCTGCGCGACGACGTAGCAGACCATGCCGACCGTGACGGCGAGCCGCGCCAGATCCCAGAGCAGGTTGCGTTTCTTGGGAGCTTCCGCCTCGCCGACCGTTAGGCCGGGGACGTCCTCTGGAGGCGCTGTCACGATGCCGGAGTCCTTCGTCTTGGCCCGCCGACGCCGCGAACGGCGTCGTCATTCGATCGTCGGTGAACACAGTCGCGGCCGCATACCGACCGCCGCACTACCGCCGCTTCTCTTTAGGCGACCAGACCGAGCGGTACAACCCACGTTCGACTGCAATGAGTGGAAGTCAGGAGTGGCGAATCGACGATCAAATCCAGGTCGTCTTCGTTAGCCGCCGCTTTCCTCAGCGGCGCGTTCTCGTCCGCGGCGTGCCGATCCGCAACGAACACAAGACGCGTCGCCGCGTAAAGCGGCAGCGAACAGGGATGAATGCCGCGCAGTCGTTCCGGTGATGTAAGACGGGTTGTGAGTAACCGTCATTCGTCACTTTCCGCCAAGCAGTTCGTCGTACAGCGCTACATGTTCCGCAGTCATGCGGGCCGTTCCGAAGAGGTCGGCGGCGCGGCGGCGGGCGGCGTCGCCCATCGTGCGGCGCAGGTCGGCGTCTTGCAACAGTTGGTCGAGCGACTTCGCCAGGCCGATCGGTTGGCGCGGGGGCGACAGCAGCCCCGTGACGCCGTCCGCCACCGCTTCGTCCATGCCGGCGATCGCCGTGGCGACCACCGGCTTGCCGGCCGTCATCGCCTCCAGCACCACGTTCGGCGACCCTTCGAACTGGCTGGGCAGCGCCAAGACGTCGGCGGCGGCCAGGAAGTCGGCGGCGTCGGTCCGGTGGCCGAAGAACCGCACAGCGCCGTCGAGGTCGAGACTGTCGCGGAACTTTTCCAGGTACGGCCGGCGCGGGCCGTCGCCGACGATCCACAACTGAAACTTGCGGTCGCCCACGCGAAGGATGTCGGCCGCCCAAATCAAGTCCTGCACCCGCTTCTGCGGCCACAGCCGACCGATGAAAAGGATGATCGCCGTGCCGGGCGGCGCGCCGCGGCGGTCGGGTTCCGCCGTCGTAGGAGCGATCGGTTCGACCCCGTTGCGGATCACTCGCAGCTTGGCGGCGTCGACCCCCGCCCGCTCGTAAAACTCCTTCACCGCCTCCGAATTCACCGTGACGGCGGCCGTAACGCCCGCCAGCCGGCGGTCGATCATCAACTGGTACGACCGCTTCCAACTGTCGACGCACCGCTCCGAGGCGACGATCTTCGGCACGCCCGCCATGTAAGCGGCCGCCCGACCGTAGCAGTTGGCGGCGAACAGCCACGTATGGACGAGGTCCGGTTTCAGCTTTTTGACGAGCCGGTAAAGCCGCCACAGAACGGTCGGATCGACGCGGTGCCGTTTGCCCAGCACGTAC
Source organism: Planctomycetia bacterium (assembly GCA_051648425.1). Taxonomy (GTDB): domain Bacteria; phylum Planctomycetota; class Planctomycetia; order Kolteriales; family Kolteriaceae; genus JBOFFD01. The sequence continues at coordinate 3,230 of JBOFFD010000308.1, read as the reverse complement.
AACGGCACGCCGGCCGCCCGCAGTTCGTCGGCGTAGTAGCCGCCGTGCGTCAGCGCGCAGACGATCGGCTCGAAGCGCTCGGTCGGCAGCGACCGCGCGAGCAAGGCGAGCTGCTTCTCGGCGCCGCTTTGGTCGAGGGTCGGAATGATGAACAGAATCTTGCGTCGCACCATGGCGTAACTGTATCGGCCGACGCCGGACGCAACAATCCCGCCGTCACTCCTTCGACGTCGCCGCCGGTTCGACCGGTGGTTCGACCAACGGCTCCACCGGCGCCGGCGGCGGCAGCCGCGGCCCCATCCAGTCGAAGACGCTTCGCTCGTTCGGTCGGAAGTATGGGTTGAGGTGCCGGGCGGTCGGGTCGCGCTCGAGTTCGACGTGAATACCCTTTCGCGCCGCCAGCCAGGCGAACGACTCGTTCTGCGCGTCGAAGTTGAAGTTGTCGAAGCCGGGGTAGTGCAGGTAGATTTGCAGTTCGCCGGGTTGCAAATCGGTGGTGAAGATCAAGTCGGCGGGATTGATCGCCGTTACGTTGGCGATGACGTTCTCCGTGGGGCCGAAAACCGGGTCGATCAGCCGTCGACCGCGAAACTTCAACAGACCGAGAAGGTAGCAACCGACGACTTCGTTCGGGTCGTAGTCGTCGCGCCAGCGGAAGGTTTCAGGCTTGAAGTTGTTGCGGCGGCCGGGGCGGACGTCGTCGAAGCGAAGGTTGGCCGGCGCCGCCAACCCGACGACGAGGTGGAAATAGTCGCGGTGCTTGATGCCGAGGCTCAAGGCGCCCAAGCCGCCCGCCGAGAGACCGGTGACGGCGTGCGCCTCGCGGTCGGGACGGATGGAAAACCGTTCATGGACGAACGGTATCAGCTCGCCGACGAGGAAGTCCTCGAACGCGCCGCCCTGGCCGTTCAAATAGAACGAATGCTGCGACGAAAAGTTCCCCTCGCCGGAATACGTGCCGTCCGGGCAGACCACCACCATCGGCGGCAGTTCCCCGCGCTGAATCTTCCGGTCGACGTACGCCAGCAGGTTGTTGGAAAGAAACGCCCACTCGTCGCCGAAGGCGCCGTGCAGCCAATAGACGACAGGGTATTGCTTTGTCGGCGTGTAACAGGGCGGCGTGTAGACGTAGAGGTCGCGCTTTCGGCAAAGGATTTCGGAGTAGATGCGGCGGTCGCCGCCGTGGTTGTGGGTGAAGTCGTGGACTTCGCCCGCGAGGCGTTTCCGCGCGCGGGACAAATCGTCGCCCCGCGCCGCGCCGCCAGTCAGGGCGACGCCGACGAACGCCAGCGCAACGACCGCCGCGATCCTTCCGTCGAACGCTCTTCCCGCCATCGGCCCGGCGACTCCTCATTCGGTGCGCTTCGTGCAACGGAGGTATCATCGGACGGCGCGGCGGGCGAACCGGGCGTCGGTTCCCGCAACCGTCCGCCCCCATTGAAACCGTCCTGTTTCAACTGCTGCAAACGTCCCATCCACCCTGTTTTCACGAGTCGTCGTTGCCAGGACGGGAAACGTCCGCTACGAAAGCGTCGGCCTTCGCCGCCGCCGCACCGATCGGTCGCCGACGACGCGGGGCCTTGCAGGGCCGGTCGGGGGACGAGCATGTTTCTAGAGCAACGTCTGGAAAATCTGGAAACGTCGATCGCGGAATTGGGGCGCGCCGACTTGGCCCTTGACCGCCGCGCCGCCGACCTGGAATTGAAACTGGGCGCCTTCGATGGCACCCTGCTGCAAAGCCGTCTCGACCAAATGGAAGGCCGGCTGACGAAGCTGCTGGCGACGGTCGATCGGCTGGAGGCCGAGGCAGTGACGCAAAGCAACGCACTAGCGGCGGCGCGCAACCGGCTCGACGCCATCGGCGGTTTGACCGCCGATTCCTTCCTTGAAACCGTTTCGACCCTTGAAGCGCAATCCAAGGAGTATCGCGACGGCCATGCCGCCGACTTCGGTAAAGTGGAGCAACGGCTCGACGTCGGCTTGGCGCAGTACGCCCGCCGGTTGCAGGCGCTGGAGGACGATTCGCCGGCGAAATACGCCGATCAACTGAATCCGGTCGCCGACCGACTTTCCAAGTGCGAAGACCGGCTCGACCGCCTGGCCGGACGGATCGCCGAGTCCGACGATTCCACGGAAAAAATGCGGATGGAATGGTTGGAGTTCGGCGAGCGCACCGGCGACGACCGCCGCCGACTGTTGGACGTCGAGCAGCGCGGCGCGGAACTGGTCGGCCTGTTGACCACGACGCAACAAGGGGCCGGCAAGGCGACCGCCGCCGAGATGCAGTCCGTCCGCGACCAGCTCGCGCAATTGGAAAACCAAGGCCGCCGATTGGGCGAGGCCCAGCAGTCGCTCACCCATCGCGTCGCGCAAATGGAAGCGTCGCCCGTCGAACACCAGTTGGACGAACTTCGCAAGTCGGTCGACGGCGTCGACCGCCGGCTCAATGCGGAAGTGCCGGCGAAGCTCGCGGAAGTCCGTCGCCGGTGCGACGAGAGCGAGGCGGGCGTCGACGCGACCGGCAAACGGCTGTCGGACTGGTCGCAACGGATCGAACGGTGGGAAACCGACACCGTAACGCCAACGCTGAGTCGCCTGGACGCGGCGAGCCGTCAAGCGGCCGCCGAGGCCGACCTGCTTCGGGAACGGTCGGACGAACTGGAAGGCCAGGCGCGGCGCGGCCGCCGGCGCGACCTGGGCATGATGGCCGCCATCTTGGCGGCGGCGGCGGTCGGCGTCGCCGGCTTGTGGCAGCCCCACCTGCCCCGCACCGTCACCGCCGAGCGGTTCCTGCTGCGCGACCCGACGGGCAGGATTCGCGCCGACCTTGGCGCCTTCGAGACCGGCACCGGCTTGTGGCTGTACGACGAAAACAGCAAAAATCGTTTATGGGTCGGCGTCAGCAACGACGGCGTGCCGGAACTGACCTTGCGCGACGAGGCGGAAAAACCGCGATGGGCCGCCAGCGTGGCCGACGGTCCCGGCTTGGCGTTCCTGGACGAAGCCGGCGCCACGCGGGCGGCGTTGGCGGCGGCGGGCAAGGAGGCGACGCTGCGGCTGCACGACGCCCAGGGCGCGCCGCGGGTGCTGGTGGGGGTCGGCAATGCGGGCGACGGCGTCAACTTGTTCGACCCGACCGGCAAAATGCGGGTCGGCTTGGGTATCGCCGCCGCCGGCGCCACGCTGAATCTGTTCGACGTCGACGGCAAACGCCGATTGGTGGTGAGCGA
>JBOFFD010000307.1:0-5552 GCA_051648425.1 Planctomycetia bacterium | reverse complement strand
CGCACCGCGCTTGCCATTCTCCTTGCCAGCGCCGCCCTGGCGGCAGTCGGCGCCGTCGGCCTGCGCTTCAAAACCGACCGTTTCGATCTGCTCGACCCAACCGACCCCGCCGTCGTCGACTGGCGGCGGTATCAGAAGGGGTTCGTCGACGACGCCGACGTCGTGGTGGCGGCCGTCGGCGACGACCGCGCCGCCGTCGTCGCCGCTCTGGACGACCTGGCCGACGAGCTGAAGGCCCGGCCCAAAATCTTCCAGCGGGTGTTCCATCGCGTCGACGCTGACCGCCTCAAGGCGAAGGGTCTTTACCAACTGCCGCTCGCCGAGCTGCGCGACGTGGCGAAACGGCTTGAGCTGTTGCAACTCACGACGGGCGCCCTCGGTTGGGGCGTGCTGAATACGGAGGCGATGCTGCGACAGGCGGTCGCGCAGCGCTCGGCGGCCTTGGCCGACCCGGCCGACGCCAAGCCGCGGACGCATCTCGCCGACCTTGTGGCGCTGGTGGAGTCGCTCAAGGCTGCGAGTCCGCCAGCGGCGCCGAAAGAGAGCGAGGCGAATCTCGCGGCGTCGGCCGGCCCAACCTACTTCTTCAGTCCCGACGGCCGAACCGCCGTGTTGCGCACGCTGCCCGCCTGGAACGGCGAGGTGTTCGTCGGCTACGAAGCGGCGGTCCGCGAAATCCGCACCATCCTCGCCGCGATGAAGCCGAAGCATCCGACCGTCGCCTTCGGACTCACCGGCATCCCCGTCTTGGAAGACGACGAAATGCAGGCCGCCCAAACGCAAAGCCTGTACTCCTTCCTGCTGGCGGCCGTCGGCGTCGGCATGCTCTGTATGGTCGGCTACAAATCGATCCGCCATCCGCTGCTCGCGCTCGCCGGCCTTTTGGTCGGCACCGCCTGGACGATGGGCTGGATCGCCCTCACCGTCGGCCACCTCAACATCCTTTCGATGTCGTTCCTCATCACGCTCATCGGTCTGGGCGTCGACTATGGCATCTACTGGCTGGCCCGCTACGAATCGGAACGCACCGGCGGCCTGAACCGTCGCGACGCCAACCAGGCGGTCGCCGCGACGGTCGGCCCGGGAATCGTCGTCGGCGCTCTGACCACCGCGCTGGCGTTCTACGCCTCGGCGGCGAACCCGTTCCTGGGCCTCCGCGAAATGGGCTGGATCGCCGGCGCGGGCATCGTCTTCTGCCTGGTCGCGGCCGTGTCGGTGCTGCCGGTGTTGCTGACGTTGTTCGGCCGCAACACCTGGAAGACCGGCGACGCCGCCCTCGGCGACGCGGTGGCGTTCCCCGCGCTGCACCGTCAGCCCGGTTGGACCGCCGGCGTCTGTCTGGGCGTCGCGGGTCTCTTCGTGGCGGCCGCTCCGTTCGTGCCGACCGACTACAACCTGCTGCATCTTCAGCCGCGAAATCTGCCTTCCGTGCAATGGGAGCAAACGCTGCTGCGGGAGATGAAGACCTCGGCGTGGTACGCCCTATCGGTCGCCGACACCAAGGCCCAGGCGTTGGATCGCAAGGCGAAATTCGAGAAGCTGCCGACCGTCGGACGAGTGGTGGAAGCGGCGTCGCTCTTGCCCGACGACGCCGACTTGAAACGGCCCGTCGTCGAGTCGTTGCACCGCTGGTTGGCGACCGCCCCGCTCGACGCCCTCGCCGAAAAAGCGGCTCCGCCGAACTCGGCGACCGTACTGCCGATGCTGCAAACGCTGGCGGAAGACGGCCGAGCGGCGTCGGCGGAGAACCAGCGACTCTTGGACCGTTTGGCCGTCGCCGCGAAGTCGGCGGTCGGTTCGCTGTCCGCGCTGCCGCCCGCCGATCGCGCCGCCCGACTGAACGAGCACCAGCGGCGGTGGCTCGGCGAGACGGCGGCCCAGTTGCGACGGCTGCGCGATTCCTCCGATCCGACGCCGCCGACGCTCGCCGACCTGCCGACGGAACTGCGCGAACGGTACTGCGGCGCGAACGGCGAGTGGCTGGTGCAGGTGTTCGCCGCCGACAGCGTTTGGGACTTGGATCCGTTGCGGAAATTCGCCGCCGAGGTGCGGACGGTCGATCCGCGCGTCACCGGCAAACCGATTTCCGGATTGGCCGGCGTCGAACAGATGGCGGCCGGCTACGCGCGGACGGGCGTACTGGCCGCCGTCGTCATCCTCTTGGCCGTCTGGTTCGATCTGCGCCGCTGGGGGTACGTCGTTGCCGCCTTGACGCCGCTGGTCTTGGGCGTCTCGGCCATGCACGGGGTGATGGCCGTGACCGGCTTGGCGCTGAACCCGGCCAACCTGCTGGCGCTGCCGCTCATCATCGGGATCGGCGTCGACCACGGCGTCCACATCGTTCACGATTTCCGCCACGGTCCTCGGCCGTACTACCTAAAGTGGAACCTGGCCCGCGCCCTGCTGCTGACGAGTTCCACGACGGTCATCGGTTTCCTTTCCTTGTGCGTCGTCGACCATTGGGGTATGGTCAGTCTGGGGTTGGCCCTGGCGATCGGCGTCACCACCTGCACCTTCTTTTCGATGGTGCTGTTGCCGGCCGTCTTACACCTGGCGACCGCCCCCCGCACCCGGCCGGCCGCCGCGACGCCCGCCGACGACGACGCTCTGGCCGACGGCGTCGAAGCCGCCGCGTGACTTCCGTGAGAAAAATCGCGGCCGCCGGCCCTGCGCGAACCGGTTCGACCTGCGTACAACGACCAATATGTCGGCCGTCGGGCCGGCGCCGGTCTCATGGCAGCGGCGGACGTCCGCGCCGACCCGGGAGCTTTTCACGTCATGAGCCACGTCGTCCTCCTCGGCGACTCCATCTTCGACAACGCCCGCTACGTCCCCGACGGTCCGCCGGTGATCCAGCAGCTTCAAGACAAACTGCCGACCGGCTGGCAGGCGACGCTCGGCGCGGTCGACGGGGCGGTGGCGGCCGACGTGCTGCGACAAATGGCCCGCATGCCCCGCGAAGCCACCCACCTCGTCTTGAGCGTGGGGGGGAACGACGCCCTCGCCAACAGCGGCATCGTCTACACCAGCGATTTGACCAGCGAAGAGGGGTTTGAAAAGCTTGCGGCGGTGCAGGCCGAGTTCCGCGACGACTACCGCGACGCCTGCCGGGCGCTGGCCGCCGCCAAACGCCCGACGATCCTGTGTACTGTTTACGATTCCGTCCCCGGCCTGGAACCGGCGGCGGTCGCCGGCCTGGCGGCCTTCAACGACGTCATCCTGCGCGAAGCGATTTCCTTCGGCTGGCCGGTCCTCGATCTAAGATTCGTCTGCGCCCACCCCCGCGACTACTCCACCGTTTCACCCATCGAGCCGTCGGAAATCGGCGGCGGCAAAATCGCCGCCGCGCTCGCCCGCCTGGTGGTCGAACACGACTTCCAGTCGACGAACGCCGTCGTCTACCGCGGCTGAGCCGGTCGGCGACGCCGCTCGCGAACACACCCGTCGACTAAGACCGAATGGGCGGCTGTAAGACGGCGGAGCGCCAGCCCAACCATGACCCTCTTCGTTAGCCGCCGCTTTCCTCAGCGGCGCGTCTTCGCACTTCGATGAGCGGCCAGGGACGAAAAGGGTGGGGAAGCCGCCGGCCGCGACGAAAACCGCGACGCCGTCGCGGACGACCAACGCTTCGGGATGGTCGACTTGAAAGTGGTCGCCGTTGACCAGTTCCACTTGAAACGGACGGAACGGCCTCCGCCGCTGGAAAGCCCGCAACGATCGTTCAAAGTCGTCTCGTTCCATCTTGGCCCACTCCTGTGTAGCGAATTCAGATCTTCCGTCTTGCGATCAAAACCGCCATTCATCACTCCTCGCGTCCGATCGTCTGAACGATCTCGACCGTTGGCCGAATCTGAAAACGAATCGATGAACGCGAGTCGATGATGATTTCCAAGGCGTCGACGCCGCGTCCGCCGGCGAATTTGACGTCTTTGATTCCCATCGAATGAAACGCGAACCATCGCCGGCCGTCGCATTCGACAATGATTTCCACGTCTTTGTAGCCGGGCGCGATTGTAAACGCGATTGCGAACCCGCCGACCACGACCCGGTACGTCGCGGTGTTGAAACACCAGGGATCGCCCGGATCAAGCAGTTGCGGCTCCACAGCGAAGCATTCGAGCAATTCAAGTTCCGTTGCCTTGATATAACGCACGATTGCTTCCTCAGCTCGATTTTCCAACCTTCGGAGATGACCACTCAAGATGCGGTGCGGTTGATTTCCTCCGACCCATTGCTTCCTTTGCACCCCGGCTTGCCGAAGCCGCGCGGCGTCCTTACCGTGGAAGTGTCGGCCGTTGACGCTTCCGGGCCGTCCCGAGGGCCGCCGTTGATGTACTTCCGTCTGCGATTCCTTCCTTTCGTCGTCGCCTTGTTCGCGATCGGCCTCTTCTGTTCCGAAGCTTCGGCCGCAGCCCCCGAAGCACCGTCGGTCGGCCTAAAAGCGCCGTCGCTCGATCGTCCACCCCGCTTCCGCGTCCCCGACGGCTTCACCATCGAACCGGTCGCCGTCGGTTTGGTCGAACACCCCATGCTGTCGGCGATGGACGACCGCGGCCGTCTGTACGTCTCGGAAAGCGCCGGCCTGAACCTCGCCCGCCCCGAGCTGGACGCCGCCCAGCCGAACTTCATCCTCCGATTGGAAGACGCCGACGGCGACGGAAAGTTCGACAAGGCGACCCGTTACGCCGAAGGAATGACCTTCCCGATGGGCGGCGTCTGGCACGAGGGGGCGTTGTACGTCGCGTCGTCGGGGGCGATCTGGAAGTTTGAAGACGTTGACGACGACGGCGTCGCCGAGAAGAAGACGCAACTCGTCGGCACGTTCGGCTACAACGGCAACGGCTGCGACCTGCACGGCTGCTTTCTGGCGCCATCGGGCCGATTGTACTGGTGCGAAGGGCGCCACGGGCATGACATCGCCGGCGAGGTCATGGCCGACGGCAATCCGAGCAAGGGCCTGGCCGCCCGCCTTTTTTCGTCGCGGCTGGACGGTACGGGCGTGGAAGTGCATTGCGGCGGCGGCATGGACAACCCCGTCGAATTGATCTTCACCCCTGACGCCGACGTCGTCGGCACGGTCGCCATCTTCGACAGCAAGCCGCAGCGCAAGGACGCCCTGGTCCATTGGGTCTGGGGCGGCGTCTATCCCTACGACCCGAGGTGCTACGCGGAATTCAGACGCACCGGCGACTTAATGCCGTCGCTGTCGACCTTCGGACAGGTGGCGCCTTCGGGATTGCTCCAATATCGGGGCGTGAACTTCGGGACCGAGTACGTCGGTTCGCTTTTCCACGCCCAGTTCAACACGCACAAGATCGTTCGCACCGAACTGGTCCGTGAAGGTTCGTCGTGGCGCTCCCGCGAGACCGACTTCCTGGTTTCCGAAGACGTCGACTTCCACCCCGTCGAAGTGCTGGAAGACGCCGACGGCAGCATGCTGATGGTCGACACCGGCGGCTGGTTCCGCATCGGCTGCCCGTTGTCGCAGATCGCCAAACCCGACGTCGACGGCATGATCTACCGCATCCGCCGGACGGCCGCCCCCAAGGTCG
>JBOFFD010000306.1:0-3363 GCA_051648425.1 Planctomycetia bacterium | reverse complement strand
GCTGGGCGGCGCAGCGGAAACTGCCGAACCGGCCCGGCCGCAGCTACCCGCGGCAGGTCCTCCCCCGCCGCCGCAAACACCCCGAACGCCCCCGAAAACCAAAGCCGACCGGGTAAAGTAAGCACCATTGGGCGTCCCGCCGGCTCCGATCAGCCTGCCAGACCCGATCAAGCCGGCGGGACGCCGGCACCACAACGCGGCCACAGCCGCAAATCGGCTCGCCGTCCGCCGTTCCCCCTTGAGCTTTTTTCGGATTCCGGCGAAGAGGCGCCTGGACGACGAAGGGCGCGGCGAACAGCGGTGGGACGGCGGGACCGAGGATGATCCAGGAACAGACGGCCGCGACTTCGTGGCGGTGGATACTCTGGAGCGGACTGACGACGCGGCAGCGGACGCTGGTCGTCGGCGTCGTCGTGCTGTTTTTGGCGTTCGGCGCGGTCGTCGAAAACCGGTCGGCGTTCCTGAAACGGCGGATGACCGATTTCTGCGTCTACGCGCGGGCGGCGTGGGCCGTCCGCACCGGCAATAACCTGTACGGCGTCGTCGACACCAACGGCTGGCGGTACGCTTATCCGCCCCTCTTGGCCATCGCCCTGACGCCCCTGGCCGACGCCCCCGCCGGGCACGACCGCGCCGGCTTGACGCCGTTCGCCGTCGGCGTGGCGGCGTGGTATCTGTTCGGCGTCCTGTGCCTCTTTCTAACACTTCATTGGAGCGCGCGAGCGGCCGAGATCGCGCTCGACGCCGCCGGCCGCGCGCCGCCGCCGCCGGGGTCGCGCGCCTGGCTGGCCCGCTGGTGGCTCTTGCGCGCCGCGCCGCTCGCCGTGGTGTTGCCGGCGGTGGGCAACACGCTGTCGCGCGGGCAGGTGAATTTGTTGCTGACGGCGATGCTGGCGGGCGCCGCGCTGGCGCTGGTGAAGAAGCGGTCGGCCGCGCAGGGGGCGTGGATCGCCGTGGCGGCGGCGGTGAAAATCGTGCCGGCGTATCTGTTCCTAGAGCCGCTGGCGCGGCGCGATCTGCGGGCGTTGGTCGCCGGGAGCGTCGTTCTTTTCCTGGGGCTGTGGGGTGTGCCGTCGCTGACGTTGGGGCCGGTGGAAACGATTGACGCCTACCGCAGCTTGAACGAGCGGGTGCTGGCGCCGGGGCTGGGCGCCGGGGGCGACGCGACCATGCGGACGCAGCTCACCGGCATGAACGCCACCCGCAGCCAGTCGCCGATGGCGGCGCTGCACAACGTGCTGCATCTGGAACGGCCGCGGAAGGAACGACCGGCCGAGGCGTCGGCGTTCGTCCGCGCCGTCCACTGGAGTCTCGTCGGCGGCCTAACGCTTGCCGTGCTGGCCGTCGGCCGGCGGCCGGCGTCGGCGAACGCGGCGCTCGTCGACCTGCTGCGGTTCACGTCGCTGACGACGCTCTCCGCCCTGGCCAGCCCGGTCTGCCACCTACACTATCTGACGTTCGCCTTGCCGCTGGCGGCGAGTCTTCTGGCGTGCGTCTGTTCGCTGCCCGACGCCGCCCGTCGACACACCGCCGGCCGTTGGCTGGGGTCGCTCTTCGGCGGCTTCTTTGCGGTGAACATCATCGTGCTGCTGCCCGGCGCGGCCGTCCTGCAAGACTTGGGCGTGGCCGGTCTGTGGACGCTGATGCTGGTCGTTTCCGGGATCGCCGCTTTGCACGCCGTCGCCGTCGAACCGGCCGTTTCACCGACGAACGCGGACGACGAACCGTTGGTCCTCGAATTTCGTTCGACGATGGAGGCGAACTACATCGCCCGCCGCGCGGCGTAGAACCCCGTCGTTTGTTTAGATCGAATGCAACTCCGGCGTTGGGGTGAGCCGTTGGATGTACGCAAAAACTTAGTGCGCGCCGGCAAATTGTGGTGCGGGCGTCTCGCCTGCATCACAAAAGAACCGGAGCAGGCGGGACGCCCGCACCTTAAGTCTTCCGCCCGTGCGATCTCAGTCAGCAGGACGCAAACCAGTGCGTCACCTACCGGACCGTTTCCTTCCTGTTTCCAACGGCAAACCCCCGGCGTTCAATCGATGTTGACGCCTTAATCGACGGGGGGTATGCGTCCGGCGCTTTGAGTTCGGGCGCTGGATGGGTTTTTCGCAACTCGACCCGTTTTTCGGCCGTCACCTTTCGGGGACGGCAAGGCCGCCCGGCTGGTCATTCCGGAGGCGGTCCGCGCGGCGGCGCCCCGGTCGGATTCGGAGGGGGCCGATGCTGCGTTCCATTCAGAAACTGTTCGTCTTAGGACTCGTCGCGCTCCTCGGCGGAGCAGCCGTCGCCGACGACGCGCCGCTCGTCGCCCCCCTCTTCCGCACCACCGACGAACCGCTGCGAATCCCCGCGTTTTCGCGGCCGACCACGCCGTCACACAAAGCAGCCCCGGCGCCCAAGCCGACACCCGTCGAAAGCGACGTCTTGCCGAACGAAGACGACGGTTACATTTTCAGCTTCTACGGCGTCGATGAACCGGCGGCGCCCGCGGCCGAGACCCCGTCGACGCCGCCCCGCCTGAAAGTCGCGGCGCCGTCGCCGAGCGTGGCGCCCGGACCGGTCGTCGGCGTCGAACATGGGTTGGCCGTCCGCCGGACCGCGCCCGCCGGCCTCGTGCGCGGTCGGCCGTTCGAGTACGAACTGGTCGTCCAAAACGTGGGGACGCGGGACGCCGACGACGTCGTGCTGACGGAACGACTGCCGGCGGGCGTGTCGCTGCTGGCGACGGAGCCGGCGGCGGCGCCAAACGTGGCCGCGAGCGAACACGGCGTGCTGCGGTGGGCGGTCGGCCGACTGCCCGCGCGGACCGAACGGCGGGTGACGGTGCGCGCCGTCGCCGCCAATCGCGGCGAGCTGGCGTTCACGGCGGACGTGACGGCCCGGACCGAACGGACGACCTCTTGGAAGGTGGCCGCCGCGGAACTGGCGGTGTCGCTGGCCGCCCCGGAAGTGGTGCCGATCGACGAGGCGGGGGCGGTGACGGTCGTCGTGGAAAACATTGGCGACGCGACGGCCGACGACGTGACGTTGGAAGCGGCCGCGACCGCGGGACTGACGTTCCGCGACGGTCGATCGGCGGCGGGCGACGTCGGCGGCTTGGCGGCCGGCGAGAAGCGGACGCTGCGGCTGCAATGCCTGGCCGTGGCGGGCGGCGACCAGACGTTGACCGTGACGGCGCGGGCCGTCGGCGAAGCGGCGACCGCCGAGGCGGTGGTGACGGTGGCGGTTCCGAAGATCGAAACGACGATCGCCGGGCCGAACACGCGGTACTTGGATCGGCAGGCGACCTACACGATCGTCGTGGCGAACACCGGCGCGGCGACGGCGACGGGCGTCGAGGCGACGGCGGCGATTCCGCGC
>JBOFFD010000305.1:0-1616 GCA_051648425.1 Planctomycetia bacterium | reverse complement strand
AGTTCATTCCCGTCACGCCGCGCTTCCTCCACGACTACCGTCGCGGTTGGACGGTGTGGGGCCTGCACTTGTTTGAAAGCCACAAGGAACTGTGGTTTAAGACGATGTTGCAGATCGTCAGCAACCACGACGAGTTCCGCACGCCCGCCGGCATCCCCTGCGGTTCGATCAGCGGCCTCACCGCCCGCATGCAGCGCTACGTCATCCGTAAGACCTACTGCCTGCCCGCCGAGAGCGCGCAGATCGCCGCCACGCAGACCAAGTATTACATGGCCTGGCGGTTGGGCCTCGTGCGCAACCTCGGCCTCATCCTTTCCGCCAACCCCAGCACGATGGTCGCCCTCGCACGCTTCGGCGACGAACACCGCGAAAAACTCATCCGAGACGTCTACGAAGGAACCGTCCACCCGGACTTCCCCATCCCTGACTCTTTAAGAAAAGTCGAGCGCCACCGGCTGCGACCGAACCGCGCTCGCGCCAAAGAGTTGGAAGAGATCGTTTCGCGCACCGGGCGCATGGCGCCGAAGGACGTCTGGCCGACGCTGAAGCTGCTCGGCAATTGGACCGGCGGCAGCGTCGGCGCCTACCTGCGGCACTACCCCGACCATTACGGCGCGCCGGCGGTGCGCGACCTCGGCCTCATCGCCAGCGAAGGCCGAATGACGATTCCGATGGAAGACGGCACGTCGGGCGGCGTGTTGGAGATCGGCTCGACCTTCTTCGAGTTCATTCCCGCCGGCGAAATCGACGCGCCGAACCCCACCGTTTTGGAATCGCACGAACTTAAGGAAGGCTGCGACTACTTCATCCTTCTCACCACGTCGAGCGGTTTGTACCGGTACAACATTTACGACGTGGTGCGCTGCGTCGGTTGGTTCAACCGCACGCCGATCTTGTCATTCCTGAACAAAGGCAGCAACTTCTCGAATCTGACCGGCGAGAAGATTTCCGAGCACCACGCCGCCAAGGCGGTGGAAGACGGTTTAAGAACGCTCGATCTGAAACTGTCGGCGTACGCACTGGCGCCGGTTTGGCTGCCGGAGGAGAAGGCGCCGTATTACGGGCTGTTCGTCGAGGCGGGCGACTTCGCCGACGCCGGCCAGGCCGCCAAACTGGCGGCGTTGGTGGAGGAGAACCTCGGCCGATTGAACATCGAGTACGAAGCGAAGCGTGAAAGCCACCGGCTGCAAGCCGTCCGGGCGGAACTGTTGCCGACGGGCGCCTGGAAACAGTGGGACCAGGCCCGGCTGGCGCGCACCGGCGGCACCGCCGAGCAGTACAAACATCCGGTGTTGATCGCCGACCTGGAATTCCGCAAGTCGATGCCGTTGGCGAAAGAGCGGGCCGCGTCTTAGTCGGCTACAAACGCAGCGCGACGTCGACGACGGCGGTCTTACCGGCTTCGACCGCGACCGGGGCCGACCCCTTCCGCAGCGTCGACACCACCTTCGCCGACATCACCAAATAGGCTCCGGGTGGAACGTTCTCGAAGGCGTAGGCGCCGCCGGCGTCGGTCTTCGTCTTCATCTTGCCGACCTTCCCAGTACTGTCGGCCAACACCACTTCGACGCCCGCCTGCGGCAACGCCCCTTCCCGCACCATGCCGCGGATTCGAC
>JBOFFD010000304.1:0-5462 GCA_051648425.1 Planctomycetia bacterium | reverse complement strand
CGTGGTAGAACTTGCGTCCCTTCACCATGTCCGGCATCAGGCCGAGTTCCATCAGCATTTCCGGCGTCGGATGGAATTCCTCGCGGCAGTTGACGCAGATTTTGCGCACCAGCCGCTGCGCCAGCACCCCTTCGACGGTCGCCGTGATGAGGAACGGCGGCACGCCCATGTCGCGAAGGCGGGTGACCGCGCCGACGGCGTCGTTGGTGTGCAGCGTCGAGAAGACCAAGTGCCCCGTCAACGACGACTGAATGGCGATCTGGGCGGTCTCGAAGTCGCGGATTTCGCCGACCAGGATGATGTCCGGGTCGTGCCGCAGGATCGACCGCAGCGCCGCCGCGAACGTCACCCCGATGTCATGGTTGATCGGCACCTGCACGATCCCCTCGATGTCGTACTCGATGGGGTCTTCGGTGGTGATGATCTTGGTCTTAATGTCGTTCAGATCGTTCAGCGCCGAGTACAAGGTGGTGGTCTTGCCCGACCCGGTGGGGCCGGTGACCAGCACGATGCCGTGCGGCAGATAGATCATCCGCTTGAACTCATTGAGCACGGTCGGCGGCATGCCGATCTTATTGAGGTCGAGGTTGACGACCGTGCGGTCCAAGACCCGCGTGACCACCGCCTCGCCGAACATGGTCGGCAGCACCGAGACGCGCATGTCGACGGGGTTGCCGCCGATGTTCAGTTCGATGCGGCCGTCCTGCGGCACGCGGCGTTCGGCGATGTCGAGGTTCGCCATGACCTTGATGCGGCTGGCGATGGCCGGCGCCAGGTGCCGGGGCGGCGGCACCAGCTCGAACATGACGCCGTCGGCCCGGTACCGCATCTTGAATTCGTCTTCAAACGGCTCGAAGTGGATGTCCGACGCCTTGTCGCGGATCGCCAACAGCAGAACCATGTTCAGCAGTTTGCGGACGGGCGACGCCTCGGCGATCTCCATCATGCTGTCGAGGTCGATCGAGCCGGTCCGGCCGACGCCGATCTTGTTGATCTCCACGTCGGAGTTGATCTGGTTGATGATGTCCTTCAGCGACTCCGACTTGCCGGCGTACAACCGTTCGATGGTCGCCTCGATTTCGACCAGCGGCGCCGCCACCGCCTGCACGTCGTCGACGCTGAGCATGTTGCGGACGTCGTCGAGCGCCGCCAGGTTCGCCGGGTCGGCCACCGCCACCGTCAGCGAGTTGCCGACCAAGGCGTACGGCACCAACTTGTAAAGTTGGCACATCGTTTCCGGCACCAGGTCGACCGCCGTCTGCGGAATGACGTGCGTGTCGTCCAGCAGAGTGACGAGGGTCATGCCCTGCTGCTCGGCCAGCGCTCGCTGCACGTCTTCCGCAGTCACCATTTGCAGTTCGACGGCCGACTCGCCGGTGCGCGTCCCCGCCGTCTTGTGGTGCTCCAGAATGCTCCAAAGTTGCTCTTCGCTGATGAGGCCCGTGTCGATCAGAATCTGACCGATCTTGCGGTGCGAGCCGGGCTTCTTAACGCCCAGCGAATTACCGCTGCCTTCCCCCGCGCCGGGACGCGCGAATTTCTTCTTCTTCTTGACGAAGCCCCCGGCGAGTTTGGACGGCGCTTTAGCCATGTCGGTCGTTCCGTTTCACAATGCGGTCGATCTGGTGTCCACGCCGCGCCGCATCTCACGGCGCCGATCCGCGCGGGGCCGTCGCTCTTAGCGCGGCCGCGCGGTTCGCTGGGTTCGTCTCGGCCCGCCGCCCACTCTTAGAGCGATCTGTTGGAAACGGCGGCCGCCGGTCTCAATCGTCGTCGTCATCGTCATCGTCGTCGTCGTCGCCATCCTCGTCGAGGCCGGCCTCGGTGGTTTCGATGCGGGTCCGCAGTTCGACCGGCTTGATCGATTTGCGGATGGCGTCGTCCTTCTCGATGAGGCCGTTCTTCCAGAGGTTGAAAAGACTCTCGTCCATCAAGATCATGCCGTGCTTTTTGCCGGTCTGAATGTCGGACGAGATGCGGTACGTCTTGTTTTCGCGGATCAAGTTCGCGATGGCCGGCGTGACCACCAGCAGTTCGTAGCTGGCGACCATCCCCTTCGGCTTACGCGGCAGAAGCGCCTGGCACAGCACCCCGATGAGCGCCACCGACAACTGCGTGCGGATTTGGTCCTGCTGTTCCTGCGGGAACACGTCGATGATTCGGTTGACCGTGCCTTCGGCGCTGTTGGTGTGCAGCGTGCCGAAGACGATGTGGCCGGTCTCGGCGGCGGTGATGGCCGCCCGAATCGTTTCCAAGTCGCGCATTTCGCCGACGAGGATGATGTCGGGGTCCATCCGCAGAGCGCGGCGGATCGCTTCGGGGAAGCTCGGCACGTCGACGCCGATCTCGCGCTGCGTCAGTGTCGACTTCTTATGCTTGTGGTAATACTCGATCGGGTCTTCGATCGTGATAATGTGATGGTCGTGGTTCTCGTTCAACCAGTTGATCATGCTCGCAAGGCTGGTCGACTTGCCGGAGCCGGTCGGACCGGTGACGAGGAACAGGCCGCGGGGCCGGGTGACGCAATAGTTCACCGCCGGCGGCAGGCCGAGCTGCTCGAACGTCAGGAACTTATACGGAATGCGCCGCAGCACCATGCCGATGCAGCCGCGCTGTTTGTAGACCGCGACGCGGAAGCGGGCCTGGTCGCCGAAGGCGAAGCCGAAGTCGCAGCCGCCGACCTCCTGCAGCTCCTGCTGGCACCGCTCGGGCGTAATCGACTTCATGAGAGCCGTGGTGTCGTCGTTGTCGAGCACCTTGGTCTCAAGCCGACGCATGTGTCCGTCGAGACGCACTACCGGGGGCTGGCCCACCGTGATGTGCAGGTCGTTGGCAGACAGGTTGATGACCGTCTGCAACAGCTTGTCGATGAGAACCGTACCCATGCAATCCTCACCATGGAGCGAACGGCGGACGCCGTGGTCGACTGGCACTACACGCCACCGCAATAAAGCAGGAGCGTGCCAAGCTCGTCTGCCTCATTGTTCAAGCCGCTGGTCGCTTATCAATCGCGCCCAGCCGCTTTTGGTTGTTTTTCAGCCGCCGAAACGGCTTGGTCGCGGCCCGTTTCCTTCGTCGAAGAAGGGGGACGGCTCGCAGGTCGATGCGGCTCGGATCATCGTCGGACGACGAGCCATTTCGCTAAAACATACAAACAGATATATGTACGTTCCGTGGCGGTCGTCGAGGCGATCCGCCGAATCGGCAGACCGTCGAATCCCGTCTTCGATCGGCGTGGCGCCGCCCATCGAGAGACGGTTCGGCTTACTTGTCGAGGCCGGTCGTTTCGACGACTTCCTCGATGGTCGTAACCCCCTTAAACGCTTTGATGAGGCCGTCTTCAAACAAAGTGCGCATACCGTTGGCGCGGGCCTCGCGGCGGAGGACCATGAGGGGTTCCCGCCGAAATGTCAGCTCGCGGAGGTTCTGGTTCATCGGCATCAATTCAAAGACCGGGGCGCGACCCTTGAAGCCGGTTTGGTGGCACTCCTTGCACCCGCGGCCGCGCGACCAACTGCCGCGGGTGGCGCGTTCCGGATTGATGCCGACGGCCTTCAAATCCTCCGGTTTGGGGGTGTACGGTTGTTTACATTTCGAGCAGACGCGGCGAACGAGGCGTTGGGCCATCGCGGCGGTCAAACTGGAGGCGACCAAGAAGGGTTGGACGCCCATGTCGATCAAACGTGTCACGGAACCGGGCGCATCGTTCGTGTGTAACGTACTGAATACCAAGTGTCCTGTCAGCGACGCCTGAATCGCGATGTCCGCGGTTTCCTTGTCGCGGATTTCTCCGACCAGAATCACGTTCGGAGCCTGCCGCAGCATCGCCCGGATGATGTTCTGGAACGTCATCCCGATGTCCGCCTTCACCTCGCACTGGTTGATCCCCGGCAGGTAGTACTCCACCGGGTCTTCCGCCGTGATGATTTTCCGGTCCGGTCGGTTCAACTCGTTCAGGATCGCGTACAGTGTCGTCGTCTTGCCCGACCCCGTCGGCCCCGTAACCAGGAAGATCCCGTTCGGCCGCTTGATGATCTTCTGGAACCGGCGGAAGTCTTCGTCCGAGAAGCCCAGGTCGCGGATGCTGACCTTGATGTTGTCTCGTTCCAACAATCGCATGACCACGCCCTGGCCGTGGTTCGTCGGCAGCATGCTCACCCGAAGGTCCAGGTCTTTGCCATTGACCGTCGCCTTGATGCGCCCGTCTTGCGGCCGACGCTTTTCGGTGATGTCGATCTTGCCCATGATTTTGAGCCGGGTCAGAATGGCCGCGTGCAACCGCCGCGGCGGACTGTCGCGTTCCACGAGCACGCCGTCGATCCGGTAGCGCACCCGAACCCGGTCGGCGAACGGTTCGATGTGAATGTCGCTGGCGCGAAGTTGCACCGCTTCCGTCAGAATCAGGCTGACCAGCCGGACGATCGGCGCGTCGCTTTCCTCCTGCCCGCCGCCCGCGTCGCCTTCAAGGTCGGTGAACTCGATGGCGGTGTCGGTGAATTCCTGCAGCATCGAGTCGACCGACTGCGTTTCGCCGCCGGCGTAGTTCTTGTTGATCGCTTGCAGGATCGACTCGCGCGACGCCAGCACCAGTTCGATTTCCTGGTTGACGATGAATCGCAGCTTGTCGATGACGTTGTAGTCTTCGGGGTCGCTGACCGCGACTCTCAGCGTGCCGCCGCCGCCGGCGACCGGCAGTACGGTGTTTTCGCGACAGACCGATTCGGGAACCATCTCCAAGACGTTCGGTGGAATTTCGTACTCTTCCAGGCGGATGAAATCCATCCGGTGGTGCGTCGCCATCGCCTCCATGATTTCTTCGGCGGAGCTGTAGCCGAGCTGAATCAGCGATTCGCCGAGTTTCATCCCGCGCGTACGGGCGGCCGCCGTCGCTTCCTCCCGCTGGTCGGCGGTGATCCTTCCCTGTTTGACGAGCACGTCGGTAAAATCGCTGCGTTGCTTGGCCATGCCACCGGGTTCCGAAAGGTTGGCGAAACTTGGGTCGTGAGTACGAAGGTTCGTGCGGGAGTCCGCCGGTCGACGGATTCCCCGGAATTGCGGCGTCGGCGCGGATGGCGACGACTTCGCCGTCCGCGGCGACCTTGAGAGCGTAGCGTTCGCGGGGGCCGCCCGCAAGCCTGCGCCCAAGCCTTTCACCGATGGAAGGCGATTTCCCCGCCCGGTCGTCAGCGTTTCGACGACGCCGACCGTCTCGACCGGCGGTAAGACAATACAAGATAGGGAGCCGGCCGGTCGAACGCCGACGGATTACTTGGCCGGCGCGCCGACCGCCGTCGCCAGCCGCTTCACCGCGGCGACGACGCGCTCTTCCACGTCGTCGGCCCAACGCTCCGACGGCATGCCGTAGATCCGCATCGACGTGTTCCCTTCGTAACCGCCTTCGTGCAGCACCCGCCGGGAAGGAATGTACGCCATCACGTCGTTCGCGTACGCGGTCGTCCAGG
>JBOFFD010000303.1:0-1982 GCA_051648425.1 Planctomycetia bacterium | reverse complement strand
CGGGGCTGCAAGGACCGATGGACGACGTCTTCTACGATTCGTTCCTGGTCGTCGAGCCGACGGGTCGGTCGTCGAATGAAAAACTGCAACGATGGGCCGAGTACGAAACCGCCCGCTTCCGCGACCGCTGGACCAGCCTGTTCCGCGGCCGGCCGCGCTGGAAGAAGGATCGCGAAGTCACGCCCGAAGACCTGGATAACCACCATGTCGTGACGTGGGGCGACGCCGAATCGAACCTACTGCTGGCGAAGGCCGCCGAAGCCGCGCCGTTCCAAGTGACGCAGGGATCTTACGCCGTCGGCGTGAAGTCGTACTCAGCCGCCGACCACGCCGTCGCCTACATCATGCCGTCGCCGCTGCAAAAGGGACCGCCGACGCGCTACCTGTCCGTCAACGCCGGCCTGACCTTCCGCGAAGCGCACGACAAAACCAACTCGCAGCAGATACCGAAACTGCCCGACTGGGCGATCTTAGACCTCCGGCAACCGCCGGACGGCACTCAATCCGCCGGCGTCGCCGCCGCCGGCTTCTTCGACGAACAATGGCGGTTGACGGAGTAGCCGAGGGGCGTCCGGCGCAGCGACTGATTCGGCGTGTCTTTACTCGGTCTTACGCTTCGGCAGCAGCACCGGAGGTGCGGATACGAATACAATTTTCCGCACCTCCGAAACCCCGTACCGCATCGCCAGCGGCGGCACTATTCCAAGTCGCGCCTGTCCGGCCTCCGCCAGCAGGTCGGACAACGGGTCGCCGAACTGTGGGTAAACATGAAGGCGGCGGTCGAACTCGCGCAAGGCCGTCAAGAAGTCCTCCCCGTCGCCTCGCGCCCGCGCTTCGGCAGCCAATTCCAAAATTCGCCGCCGCACGCGGTCCGAGTAGGAGACGCGGTAGGAAGACGGCCCGTCGGCGGCGTCGCTCACGAACCGCGGACCACGGCCTCGACCTCGGCGATGAACGATTCCAGCGGCTCACCCCCGGTCGCCTCGATTTCGCGTACGCCGTCTAAGAACTCCTGGGCGTCGAAGGTTTGGCGGGCCCACGCCAGAAGCTCGGGGGGCACCGGGACCGGAGCGGGCGGTTCGGTGGATACCAGTGTTTCAGCGGGCGGCGCCGGCTCTGGGAACATGGGTGCACTCCGGAAAAAAGATCCAACTTGCCGATCCCATGATTAAGCGTACCGCTGGCGTGGGTGTGCCGTCAAGCCGCGCCACCAATGCGGACGCGGTGGACCCGCCGAAACATTTTCCCTTGGACTCCGCCGGGCGGTCCGCTAAAACCTCGGTTTACCAAGAGGGAGAGCGGAATGTCCGAGATCAAGGCGACCAACATCACCTGGCATGCCGGCACCGTCACGCGGGCCGAGCGCCAAGCCGTGTTCGGTCAACAAGGGTGCACGCTGTGGTTCACGGGGCTTTCGGCGTGCGGCAAGAGCACCATCGCCGTTGCCTTGGAACAGGTGCTGTACCAACACAAGCACCCGGCGTACGTGCTGGACGGCGACAACATCCGCCACGGCCTCAACAAGAACCTCGGCTTTAGCGCCGAAGACCGGGCCGAGAACATCCGTCGCATCGGCGAGGTGGCCAAGCTGTTCGCCGACGCCGGCGTGATCGCGGTGTGCAGCTTCATCAGCCCGTACCGCGCCGACCGCGACGCCGTCCGGACGCTGCACGAAGCGGCGTCGCTGCCGTTCATCGAATGCTTCGTCGACACGCCGATCGAAGTGTGCGAACAGCGCGACCCGAAAGGCTTGTACAAGAAGGCGCGGGCCGGCCAGATCAAGGGTTTCACCGGGATCGACGATCCCTACGAAGCGCCCACCAAGCCCGAACTGGTGCTGAAACCGGCCGAGCAGTCGGTCGAGGAATGCGTGGCGACGTTGCTCGGCTACCTGCAAAGCAAGGGCGTTCTGACGCCGACCGCCTGACCAGATAAGTCCGCGCGAACCGCGCCGGTCAACCGGCGCGGCTCGTGCCCCGGCC
>JBOFFD010000302.1:0-2833 GCA_051648425.1 Planctomycetia bacterium | reverse complement strand
CGGAACGGGAGCGGGCGGCCGCGATCCGCAAGCTCGGCGGCAAGGACGTGTCGCCGACGCTCGTCGCCAAGGCGGTCGAACGGGGGTGGTCGGTGGCCAAGGCGTCGCGGGAGTTTCTGAAGGACGTCCGCGGGCAGCGTAAGGCGCCCGCCGGCTATTCGCACAGCCGCAGCGACACCCACGGCGCCGCCGCGATCGCCGCCGGCCTGGTCCTCCGCGCGAACGTCAAGGTCGACGCGATGCTGCGGCGGTCGCAGGACCACCGGCTCACCGGTTCGTTCGCGCTCGACGAACGCACCCTCGACGCGGGCCGCAAGTTCCGTGAAGCGACGCTGCTCGACGTCTGCCGCTACGCCCTGCAGGCCCGCGGCCTCCGCGTTCCGTACGCGCGGAACGAAGTGATCCAACGCGCGTTCAGTTCCGCGGACGTGTCGCACGTCTTCACCACCAGCGTCAACGCGCTGATGATCGAGTCGTACGCCGAGTACCCCGACACCACCGCCGGGTGGTGCCGCGAAACGCAGGTGAACGACTTCAAGCTCAACGACCGGATCCGACTCGGCAAGGCCGCCGATCTCAAAAAGATGAGCCGGACCGAAACGGCGCAGGACACGACCTTCGCCTCGGAACAGGAGTCGTACCGCCTCGCGCGATACACCAACAAGTTTCAGGTCAGCGAGCAGGACATCATCAACGACAGCATGGGCGCGTTGCTCGACATGCCCCGTGAAATGGGCGCCGCCGGCGCCCGGCTGCGGCCGAATCTGATCTACGCGATCCTGTTGTCGAATCCCAAGATGCGCGACGGGAAGGCCCTCTTCCACGCCGACCACGGCAACCTGACGACGAACGGTTCCGCCGCCTCGGCGACGGCGTTCCAGAACGGCATGGTGAAAATGGCCAAGCAGACCGACGGCGGCGTCGCGCTCAATCTGACGCCCGCCTTCGTCCTGGCGCCGCAGGATCTGAAATTCACCATCGAGATCCTGCTGTCCTCGGCCGAGCGCATCATCGCGGCGTCGAGCGACGGTACGTTCAACCCGCTGAAAAACACGATGGAAAGCCGGATCGACAACCGCCTCGGGGTCAGCGGCGTTTTCGACCCGGACAACGAAATCAACGTCGCGGGGACGGCGACGAACTACTTTTTCGTCGCGTCGCCGGCGACCGCGCCGACGATCGAAGTCGGCTACCTCGCCGGTTCCGGGCAGGCGCCGGCGATCCGCCCGTACGTCCTCGACAAGGGGCAGTGGGGGATGGGTTGGGACGTCTGCATGGACATCGGCGCCAAGCCGCTCGATTGGCGCGGCCTGGCGAAGTTCACCGGCCAGGCATAACCCCTCGGCGGCCGCGGCCGCTCCACTGACGCACCGACGACACCGTTTCAAGGACTCGCACGAATGGCGCTCGAAGCGATTTTCTCCCGGGCGACGGGGGCGGTGGAGTTCACCGCCGGCGTCGACTACCTCCCGTCGCAGGTCGCCGAGGGGCCGGACGGCCGTCTCGGCGTCGTCGGCGGCCTCGACCCCGACGGCCTCAAGACCGGCCAGAAGGTCGCCGTCCACGTCGAAGGGCGCTTCCACCTGGCGAAGGCGGCGTCGGTGGTTCTGCTGGCGGGCCAGGAAGTGTACTGGGTGCCGGCGTCGAACGCGGCGTCGTTCTACGCCCCCGGCCGCATCTACGCCGGCGTCTGCCTCGCCGACGCGGCGGCCGCCGACGCGACCGTCTTAGTCGATCTCAACGCGACGAAACGCTACGCGATCGACAGCCGGCAGGGGCAGTGGACGACCACGGCGGTGAACAACACCGGGGCCGTCGTGCTCCCCGGCGGGACGATCCAACTCGCGATCGACAACGGCAACGAAGCCGGCAAGGTCGTCATTCTCTCCGACGCGACGATCGACGTCGACGACAAGCCGATCCTGGAAGTCCGCTTCGCGATCTTCGACGCGAGCGACAACACGGTCGACGTCAACATCGGTTTGGCGTCGGGAGACCACGCGACCGACTTCGAGTCGATCACCGCCTTCGTCTCGCTGCAGGTCGACGGTGGATCGCTCAATCTGAACGTCCACAGCGACGACAACGTGACCGACCAGGCCCCGGTCGACAGCACGCTCGACTACGTCGACGATACGTACCACCACGGCCTCTTCGACCTGCGAGACAAGACGGCGATCAAGATCTACGTCGACGGCGTCCCGGTGGCGCCCGCGACCGGCGCGATCGCGCTGGCTGCGTACACGTCGACGCTCCGGGCGGCCGTCCACGCCGAAAAAACCACCGGGACCGCCACGGCCGACGTCCGCGTCGAGTTCCTGCGGGCCTGGGCGCAGCGGGCCTAAGACGTGAAATTCGCCGCCGCCGCAAACGCTCTGAAAGGTTCGATCGCCGCCGTCCACTTCGACCGGACGTTCACGTTCGTGGACGCCGACGTCGGCAATTACGATCTCTACGGTCACCCGGGCGGAGAAGTCGTCGTCGCCGTCGCGACCGGATGCATGACGCCCGACGGCGGCGGCGAACGGACCAGCGAGTCGCAGACGGTGGGCGAGACCGTCTGGCGGATCCTGACGCCGTACTTCCCCGGGCTGACGCCGCGCTGCCAGGTGCGCGTCGACGACGGCCGCATTCTGGAAATCCAGCGGATCGCCCCGACGCTGGGCGTGTTCCTCGAAGTCTGGGCCGTGGAGAGGACGCCGTGAAGAAACTGCCGGGCCTGGCGGCCGTCGAAGCGAACCTGCGGGCCGCCGCCGAGGCCGCCCGCCAAGGGGCCGACGAGGGCGTGGCGGCCGCCGCCGAGCTGGTCGCCGCCGACGCCCGCCGCAGGGCG
>JBOFFD010000301.1:0-2500 GCA_051648425.1 Planctomycetia bacterium | reverse complement strand
TCGACCGCCGGAAGGCAATGCGATTGGACCAGGAATCCCTTGCTCGCGCGGCGGGCGATGAGGACGTGGTCAACCGTTGGCGATCGTTCGCAACAGGCGTTCATACTCTTCCGGCGTGTTGATGTTCCACAACGGCCGGAGGTCGGGGTCGATGCGCTTCAATTCCTCGGCGCCCACCGCCGTCGCGGCGATCTCCTCGACGAAGTCGACCAGCCGCCGCCGTCCGCGCCGCAACAGGTCGGCGACGACCGCCGCTGTTTCCTTCCGGTAGACGCCCGACAACGGCTGCCAACGACCGTCGACGAACGGGACGGCGGCCTTCGCATCACCAATGCGCCCGCACAGAAAGCCGATCCAGGCCGCGGTGAGCAGCGGAGCGTCGCAGCCGGTGACGAAAACCAAGCCGTCGTCGGCGACGTCGCGGAGCGCCGCGAAGCCGGCGGCCAAGCCGGCCAGCGGTCCTTCGTCGGGGCGGTCGTCGCGCGCGACCCGCACCGCCGGCGGCAGGTCGTCGAGCGTCTGACCGACGGCCGCCGCCGCCACGACGATCGGCGCCGCCGCGAGGCATTCCTCGGCGACGCGACGCAAGAACGACCGCCCGTTCCAAACCAACTCGGCCTTCGGTCGACCCATCCGTCGGCTTCGGCCGCCGCACACGATGAGGCACGTCGCGCAGGCGGTCGTCTCGAACTTAGTCATTCGTGTGTTCCACCGAACGTCTACTGTTGCCGAGGGAAGGTGTTTCCGAGGGCCGTCCCCGTTGGTGGCCGCCCGTACGAGTTCTATGATGAAGGAAGGAAGCGGATCGTCGTGCGCCGCGACGGCCGCCGCCGGCATCGGACGCCGCTTGCGAAAGCCGTGACCGATCCGATCGGCGCCTCTTCTCCGCGTTGAGCAGCACCAAGCCGCGTTCCATCACAAAGACGTGCAGCACATGCGTACATCCGCTTTGCGTTTGCTGGTCGCCCCGCTTTTCCTCGGCGTCGTCGCCACGGCGGCCGCCAAGGAATCGTCCGAAGACTTCGTCGAAGGGATGCGGCGGAAAGGCTACGCCGACCTCGCCATCGATTATCTTAAGAGTCAGCTTTCAACCGCCAAGCTCGACGCCGACCAAAAGGCGAGCCTTGAGTTCGAGATCGCCACGTCGCTCATCTCCGCCAGTGAATCCCTCGAAGACCTTTCCAAGCGCGAGCAGATGCTGGAGGAAGCCCGCAACAGCTTCAACGACTGGGTGATGAAGTACAAGACCCACACGCGTCGGCCCGAGGCCTTGATGCAGGTGGCGACCATCGACCTGCAGCGCGGCCGGCTGCGAATCGTCCAGGCGCAGCTTCCGTCGAACGCGCAGCGCGCCGAGCCGCTCGCCGCCGAAGCCCGCGACTTCTTCGCCAAGTCGTCCAAGGACTACGCCGAAGCCGCCGAAAAGCTGGACGCGGAGTACAAGAAGTTCCCCGTCTTCATCGACGACGAAACCAAAGACGGCCGGGCGATGCGCCGCCTGAAGACCAAGATGTTCGCCCAGGCGATCGAGGCGGAGTTCCAGGCGGCGCTGGCGCAGTTCTATCTGGCCGACAGCTACCGCACCATCGAACTGCCGCCCGTCGACCCGGCGGATCAGAAAGCGGTCGACGCCCGCGCGAAGACGAAAGAGGCGTGGAAGAAGGAATTCGAAGCGCAAGTCGCCAAAGCGCAGGGCCTCTTTGAGACCATCTACAAAGGCCACCGCCGCGAGCTCATCGGCCTGTACGGCCACCTTTGGTTCGGCCGCTGCATCGCCGCCCAAGGTCAGTACCGCCCGGCGATGGGCATCTTCCAGCAGCTTCAGGAACACGAGAACCGCGACTTGGCCAAGTTCCAGCGAGAGGTCTTCCACTTCCAAATCCTGGCGTTCGCCGCGCAAAAAGACTCTCAGCAGGTCGTCAACCTCGCCAAGCCGTGGCTCGCCGACAACGTGCGGTCGATGGGCGAACAGCCGTACTTGGGCGTTCAAAACGAACTGGCCCACGCGTACGTCCAACTCGGCGACGCCGCGACCAACCCGTCGATCAAAACGCGCAGCTACCAAGACGCCGGCGGCCTGCTGGACAAACTGGTGGCGACCTCGAACGCCTACACCGGCCTCGCCGGCCGGCTGAAACTCAAGGTCGACGAAGTCCTCAACAAGGATCCCAACGCCCGCACCTTCCAGCAGTTGTTCGGCTCCGCCAGCGCCAAGCTCGACCAGATCAAGCCGGAGACCGCCGCCGCCGAACGGGCGCCGATCCTCGCCGAAGCGATCGCGCTCTTGCAAAAGGCGCTGCGAGCCGCGAAACCCCGCGACGACCAAGACGCCGTCAACGACTGCCGCCTGACGCTGGTGTTCGCGTACGTCACCGCCCAACAGACCTACGAAGGCGCGGTGCTCGGCGAGTCGGTCGCCTACAACCATCCGACATCGACCGCCGCCCCGCAGGCGGCCTATTTCGCCGGCGAAGCCTACGCGATGGCTTACGAACGGGCC
>JBOFFD010000300.1:0-16113 GCA_051648425.1 Planctomycetia bacterium | reverse complement strand
GCGACGCCATGCCCGCCTTCGCCAGCTTGGAAACCGCGGCCGGTACGAAGATCTCCAGCGACGACGTTTCCCCGAAGGACGTCGTGGTCGTCTGCGTGACCTGCAACAAGTGCCCGGTCGCCGTCGCCTATGAAGACCGGATGGTCGGCTTCGCCAAGAAGTACAAGACCTCGGAAGACGGCAGCAAGGTCGGTTTCGTCGCGATCAACGTCAACAACAATGAAGCCGACGGCCTGCCGGCCATGAAGGAACGGGCCGAGGAAAAGGGCTTCAACTTCCCGTACGCCTTCGATCCGTCGCAGAAGTCGGCCAAGGCCTTGGGCGCCAAGGTCACCCCGCACTTCTTCGTCTTCGCGAAAGGCAAGCTGATCTATCAGGGCGCGATGGACGACAACTACCGCAACCCCGCCAAGGTCTCCGAGAACTATCTCGAACAGGCCGTCGAAGCCGGTCTGAACGGCACCAAAGCCCCGGCAAGCACCAAGGCCGTCGGCTGCGGCGTCAACTACGACGACTGAACCGGTCGCCGCGGCCCATCGGCCGTCGAACCGAAGTCCCCGACGCTCCGCCGCCGCTTCTCGGCGCGGAACGGCGGGGATGTTTCATTTCTTGAACGGGGTTTTGCAGGGAGCGGGAACGATGGCGCAGCGACTGACGGCGTTGGTCACCGGGGGCGGCAAACGACGGGTCGGGTCGGTGGTGGTCGACGCCCTGGCCGACCGCGGCTTTTCAGTGGTCGTCCACTATCGAGACTCGGCGGAGGAAGCGGCCGCGGCGGTCGAGCGGTGTTTGGCGAAGGGCGTCGACGCCGTCGCGCTGCGGGCCGACTTGACCGACGAAGCGGAAGTCGACCACATGACCCACGCCGCGCTGACGCGGTTCGGCCGGCTGGACGCGCTCGTCACCTGCGCCGGCACCTGGAAATCGAAACGGCTGGAGGACGTCAGCGCCGCCGACGTCCGCGGCTACTTCGAGGTCAACACGCTGGGCACCTTCCTGTGCTGTCAGAAAATCGGATTGGCGATGGTCGGTCAAGCGACCGGCGGCTGCATCGTCACGGTGGGCGACTGGGCGATCCATCGGCCGTACGTCGACTACGCCGCGTACATGCCGTCGAAGGGTGCGATTCCCGCGCTGACGCGGACGATGGCGGTGGAGCTGGGTACGCGGAATCCGCGGGTGCGGGTCAACTGCATCGAACCGGGGCCGGTGCTGCTGCCGCCCGATCTGCCGGCGGAAGAGAAGCGGGCGGCGATCGAGGCGACGCTGGTGAAGCGGGAAGGCCGACCGGAGCATATCGCGCGGGCGGTGCTGTTCTTCATCGACGACGACTTCGTCACCGGGCAGTGTTTGGCGGTGGACGGCGGCCGAAGCATTTACGCGGGGGGCTTGTAGAAGGCCGCGCCGCCAGCCTGCATTATGCCATCGAGATCAAGAGGAGCGGCGAAAGCAAGAGTGTCCAAAGCGAAAAAATCGCCGCAGCGGACGGCCGAAGGAACGCCGTCACGGAAATTTTCTTCCGTAAGCATTGTCCGGGGGGGGGGCGTCCCTACTATTCGCATTGTGCAAATTACCTGTGAAGGTGATGGGCCGGATTGCGACGCAGATCCGTTGTCGGGCGACCGAGGAGAACGGAACCAGCTGCGTGCGCGACCATGTTTCTTGGAGGGCTTTATGTTCCTGGGTTTGCCCGTCGTCGACGGGAACGTCATGAAACGCCGGGCGTGCGTCCCGGCAATGGTGCGGCCAATCATCGCGCCGAACAAGTTGGGATACAGTTAGCTCGTTTTTACGACCAGGAGACTCCTTGTAGAATGGCACAAACGATCACCCCGCTCTCGAACCTCCACCAGCAGATCAACAACACCCTTCGCCAGTCGCGCCCGATGATCCCTCAGCGTTGCCTGGGGCGTCACGTGTTGGGCGAGTTCTACGACTGCAAGACGCTGCCCGACGACCCGGAATCGATCCGGGAAGCGATGGAGGCGGCCGCCCGCGAGATCGACGCCACCATCGTGCAGTCGGTCTTCCACAGCTTCAACCCCTACGGCGTTTCAGGGGTCCTCGTCATCGCGGAATCGCACTTGGCGATCCACACGTGGCCGGAACACGGCATCGCGTCGGTCGACCTGTATACGTGCAGCATGTCGATCCACCCGCGTCGGGGCTTCGAGTACCTTAAGGAAGTGTTTCAGGCCGGTTGGGTCGACGTGGTGGAAATGCCGCGCGGCGCCGGCGTGAACTTCGAGGCCGTCGAGCCGGACTACGCCGACGAACTGGTCGGTTCGCGGTAGTCTTCGCGACCGGCCGTCTTGAGCCGGGGTGAAAAAAAGCCGTCCCGACGCCAGGCGTCGGGCGGCTTCCCATCCATGGCCGATCGGTCGAATCTCTTCCGATCGGCACTCCATTCCTGCCTTAGCAACATCCGCCACGCCCGCCGTTTTCACGGCGGGGCGGCTTTCTCAACACAATCCCCGAACGTCAGTCGTTGCGGCTGAACATTTCGTCCAAGGCGACGGCGGACAACGCCGCGGCGCTGGTCTGAGCCGCCGACAGCCGAATCGTTCCGGTCGCCTTCCGCAAGCTGAAAGCGGTCGAACCACCGGCGGCGCTAATGCGGGCGAAACGGCCGGCGGTCCCGGTCGTTTGGTCCCACGCCCGGAACTGAAGCTGAACTGCGCCCGAACCCGTTCCGGTGCGAACGAACCGAATCCGGTCGGTGCCCTTCAGCAACAGCGCGCGGCGGTCGCTGACCGCCCCGGAGATGCGGCGGAAGGTCCGGCCGTTGTTGGTCGAGAACTCGAACCGGCCGGCCGTCGAAGACCGCAACCGGGTGATCGCCACGCCGCGAAGAGCGCCGGCGTCGACGTCGCGGAACTGCGTCAGCATCCGCGAAACCTGGACGCCGCGCGCCAAGTTGGCGGCGGAGATTCGCGGCAGCCGGGTCGAGGCCAGCGTCGGGGCGTTGTTCCCACCCGGCGGGGTCACCGTCGGAGGCGGCGTCACACCGGGGGGCGGCGTTACACCAGGGGGAGGCGTCACGCCGGGAGCACTGACGTTGAACGAAGCGGCGGCGGTGGTTGTCGCCGAGCCGTCGGAGACGGTGAACGAGAAGCTCGCCGCGCCCGTGAAGCCGGCGGTCGGGGTGAAGACGACGTTGGTCCCGTCGATGACCGCCGTTCCGCCGACGGCGTTCGCCACGGCGGTGACGGTCAGCGTTTGACCGCTTTCGTTCGCCGGTCCGGCCGAGGCGCCAACCAGCAGGTCGGCGATCGGAATCGTTTTCACCGTACCGGAGGCGACGGCGGTCAACGATTTGTCGACGGCGGTCGGCGCGTCGTTCACCGCCGTAACGTTGAACGAAGCCGTAGCGACGTCCGACGCGACCGGCGCGCCGTCGTCGGAGACGGTGAACGTGAAGCTCGCCGGTCCGTTGAAGTTCGGCGTCGGGGTGAAGACGACGTTCATCCCGTCGATGGCGACCGTGCCGCCGACCGCGCCGCCGACGGCGGTGATGGTCAGCGTCTGGCTGCCTTCGTTCATCGGGCCGGCCGTGGCGCCCGCCAAGAGCGTGGCGAAGGGAATCGAGATCGGGGCGCCGTCTTCGGCAATGTCGGCCAGCGTCTTGTCGACGGCGGTCGGAGCGTCGTTGACGTTCGTGATCGTGAACGACGCGAGCGCCGACGCGGTCAGCGGATCGGCGGCGCCGTTGGTCGTGCCGTTGTCGCCGACGGTGAAGCTGAAGCTGGCGGCCCCGCTGAACTCGGCGGTCGGGGTGAAGACGACGGTCAGGCCGTCGATGGCCACCGTGCCGCCGATCGGGCTGGAAACGGCGGTGATCGTCAGCGTCTGGGTCGCTTCCAACGGGCCGGCGGACGAGTTCGCCAAGAGGGCGGCGAACGGAATGACGATCGGGGCGGCGTCTTCGGCGGCGTCCGCCAGGGTGACGGCGCCGGCGATCGGAGTGTCGTTCACCTCGGTGATCATGAACGAAGCGGTCGCGACCGTCGAGCCGATCGGCACGCCGTCGTCGCTTACGGTGAAGGAGAAGCTGGCGGCGCCGAAGAAGTTCGGCGTCGGGGTGAAGACGACCGTCATGCCGTCGATGGCGACCGTGCCGCCGACCGCAGTCCCGACGGCGGAGATCGTCAGCATCTGACCGGCTTCGTCCATCGGGCCGACGGACGAGTTCGCCAGTAGGGTGGCGAACGGAATGACGATCGGGGCGGCGTCTTCGACGGCGCTCGCCAGCATGACGGCGCCGGCGGTCGGGGCGTCGTTGACGGCGGTGATCGTGAACGAGGCCAGGCCGTCGTCCGTCGCGACCGGAACACCGTTGTCGGCGACGGTGAAGGTGAAGCTCGCCGGGCCGTTGTAGTTCAGCGTCGGAGTAAAGCGGACGGACATGCCCATGATGACGGCCGTACCACCGACCGCGCCGCCGACGGAGGAGATGGTCAGGGTCTGCGTGTTTTCGTTCATCGGCCCGGCGGAGGCGCCCGCCAAAAGGGTGGCGAACGGAATGTCGATCGGGGCGGCGTCTTCGGCGAGGTCGGCGAGCGTCTGGTCGACGGCGGTCGGGGCGTCGTTGACGGCGGTCACGGAGACCGACGCCGTGTCGATGGCGGTGCTGAAGGCGTCGCCCATGGTGGTGTCGGCGGTCATGCCGGAAGTGCCGGCCGTCTGGTCCCACGCCTTGAACGTGATGCCGGCGACGTCCGTGCCGTTTTCATTCGCGGCCGGCTGGTAGTAGACGCGGGCGGCCTCGCTCAAGAGCAAGGCGGAGGTGGGGGAGACAGCGGGGATCGGCGTCCAGGTCGTGCCGTTGTCAATCGAGAAGTGCCAGATGCCGGCGCCGGTGAAGGCGGTGATCGCGATGCCGGGCGTGTCGCCGTTGGCGTCGGTGACGTTGTTCAGGCCGCCGACGACCGTATCGAGGTCGACGAGCTGAGAAACCAAGGTGCCGACCGGGCCGGCGGGCGCCGGAGCGTCTTCGTCGACGGGCGCGACGACCGGCGAGGCGGCGGCGAGCAGCACCGGAGCGCTGTTGACTACGGCCGTCGGGGTGAAGGCCACGCCGCGAAACACAGTGTTCGCGCTGGCGGTGGCGATGGTGGTCATCGTGCCGGTGATCGTGGCGTCGAACGCCGCCGTGTCGGTGAGCGTGAAGAGAGTATTGCCGGGCCCACTTCCCATGTTGCCGAATAGCACGACGTCCGTCCCGACGATCCGCGCTTCGAGGCCGGACACCACGCCGGCGACGGAGCCGCGGGCGGTCCAGTTAACGCCGTCGGCGGTCGAGTATTTGAAGACGCCGCCGGTAAGGTCGGCGACGTAAACGGTGTCGAGTCCGGCCATGCCGTCACGGTCAAGGAAGACGAAGTCGTAGGCGTTGGTGTTGTTGACGCCGGTGAGGAGCGTCGTCGTTTGGCCGGCGGTTGTCGGCAGGCCAACGCCGACGGTGCTGACGCCGATGTTAACTGACGCCGACGACGTGTACAGTTGGCCGTTGAAGATCTGGACAACGCGGGTGTTGGTCGTAGTCGTGCTGATCTGCAGCGAAGTAGTACCACCGTGAGTGATGAACCGAGTCCCGCCCGAGGAGGCGGTGCCGGCGCCGGCCGCCCAGTAGGAGCTCCCGTCGACCGTGGTCGCGCCGCGGATGTTGTTCGTGACGTATCCGTCGATGAAGCTGGTCGAGGTGTCGACCGTTCCGTCTGCCGCGATTCGACCGATGACTCGGTTGGTCATCGTCGCAGAGCTGACGCTAGCCAAACCGACGTTCGCATCGTAGCCGGCGACGACAAGGAATTGGCCGTCAACGGACTGCGTGATCGATCCTTCGGAAGTCGACGTGCCGCTGTTGGTCAATTGAAAGTTAGGGCCGGCGTCGAGCGTCGGCATCGGGATCGACTGCACCAGAACGCCGGACGTAGTGTACTCGTCGATGAAAGACGCCGTGGCAGCGCTGGAAAGTGCGGTGACCCCTTCGCCAATGCGGTAGACCGCCAAGTTGCCAGGAGTGAACGCCGCCGGCACCGAGCGGTCTTCCAGCATTTCAAACGACGGGCGGCGCGGTTTACGGTACGGGGTCTTGGCCGCGGCGTTCGTGGAGCGGGCGAATCCGAACAACTTGCCGAAGGTCGACATTCTTTGAATCCTGCTGGGTTGGAAGGCCCGCCGGCGGTATCCCGCGCCGTAAGGTCGACCGTTTGGAACTCTCACCGGCCTTTGAGTTTCGGAGCATCCCGCGCCGTCTTCGCCGTCACCCTATTTGGTAAGACCCGCAACCTAAACGCAAGTGAAGATTGCATGAAGTTCACTTTTTCGTTTGTGAGATAACTCCCCGAAACCTTAATCGCCGTCCTAAAAAGGACGCCGCCGGCGGTCCTTCTTGGAAGAACCGCGCGGCGGCGTTCGTGTGTCGATGTTGGCAAGACCGACGGTGCGTCAGTCGAGGCGGCGGAAGAAGTCGTCCAGCGCTGCGGTCGACAGACGCGGGGCGGTGGAAGTGGTCGCTGCCGGCAGCGCGATCGCGCCGGCGGCGCGGCGGCTGCTGAAGGCGGTCGAACCACCCGTCGTTGAGATTGCGGCGAACCGGTCGGCGGCGCCGGTCGTCTGGTCCCAGGCCCGGTAGGTGAAGCGGATCGTGCCCCGGCCCGCGCCCGTCGGCACGAACCGGAGGCGGTCGGCGTCGCGAAGTAAGAGCGCCCGACTCTCGCCGACCGTGCCGGCCAGTCGGCGGAAGGTGCGGCCGTCGTCAGTCGAAAACTCGAAACGGCCGGGGGCCGTCGAGGTTAGCCGGGTGAACGCCAAGCCACGGCGGGCGCCTACGTCGGCGTCTCTGAACACGCTCAAGAACCGTGACGCTCGCACGCCGCGGACGATCGCCGCCGCGGAAACGACCGGGGCCCGGCTCGAAGTGAGCGTCGGCGCCCGGTTCGCCGGTGGTGGTGTGACCGGCGGCGTGGAGTCGAACGGCGTCGGCTCGGCGGGCGGCGGCGATACTGGCGGCGGCGTGAACGGCGGCGGATCGACGGGAGGGATGGCCACCATTACCAGCGCGGTCGTCGAGGCGCTCGCGGCGGCGCCACCGTTGGCTTCCGTCGCGGTCGCGGTAATCGTTAGGGTGAACGAACCGGCGGCGGGCGCCGTGATCGTCAACCCGTTGAGTTGCGCCGGCGTCAACCGCCACGAACCGGGGGCGAAGTTCACCCCGGCCGACAGCGTGGCGCCCGCCGGCACGTTCGTCACGACGACTTCGGTGATCGTTTCCGAGCCGTCGCGGTCGACCAAGGTGACGGCGAGCGGCAGACGGATCGGTTGGCCGACCAGCCCGCCGGGCGACCGCGCCGACACGATCGGCGCCTCGGCAGTCGTGTCGTTCACCGTCACGTTCACGGCGATCATGGCCGACAGGGTTTCCGTGTCGCCGCTGCTGGTTTCCGTCACGACGACGGTCGCCGTCAGCGTGAACGAACCGGCGGTGGGGGTGGTGATCGTCAGGCCGGCGAGTTGCGCCGGGGTCAGCGTCCAGAGGCCGCCGCCGTTGTCGACGCCGGCCGACAGCATCGCGCCCATCGGCACGCCGGCGATCGTGACGACCGCCGTTTCACTGCCGTCGAGATCGGTCGGAGTGAAAGTGATCGAGAGCGGAATCGCCACACCGGTCACGCCCGCCGCCGGCGTGTCAGCCGTGAACGTGAAGGGGTCGACCTCGGCGTCGCTAAGAAAGCGGAACAGTTCCTGGCCGCTGGTTCCGTCGTCGGCGCTGAAGATAAGATCGCCGTTCAGATTCGTGAGATACCGCGGGTAAGAACCGTCGGCTCCGGGATTCAGATCCGCGACGCGGACCGTGCCCGACGTCGTACCGTCGCTCTTCCACAACTCTTCGCCGCTGGAACCGTCGTCGGCGCGGAAGAAAAGCGTTCCGTTCACGTTGGTGAGGAACAGCGCGTTGGAACTCGCACGTCCCGGATTGACGTCTTTCACCAGCATCGTTCCGGAGGCGGAGCCGTCGCTGCGCCACAGTTCGACGCCGTTCGAGCCGTCGCCGGCGCGGAAGAAAACCGCGCCGTTCACTTCGGTCAAATACTGCGGAAAACCGCTGGCCGTTCCGGGAATGATATCGGCGACTTGGACCGTGCCGGCGGTGGTGCCGTCGCTCTTCCACAGCTCGACGCCGCTCGAGCCGTCCGACGCCGAGAAGAACAGCGAGCCGTTCACGGCCGTCAATTGGCGTGGGTAGCTGGCGTTCGGTCCGGGGTTGATATCCTTGACGAGCGTCGTGCCGGCGGTCGTACCGTCGCTCTTCCACAACTCGAAACCGTTGGAGCCGTCTTGTGCGATGAAGAAAAGTGCGCCGTTCACATTGGTCGTCAAATACACGTAGCTGCTGGCCGGGCCTTGGTTGACGTCCTTGACGAGCGTGGTGCCGGCGGTCGTGCCGTCGCTGCTCCACAACTCGACGCCGGTGGAGCCGTCGTTCGCGCGGAAGAAGAGGACGCCGTTCACATTCACCGGCGATCGCAGATAGGACCCGTCCGGCCCCGGTCTGATATCCTTCACCAGCACGGTGCCAGCGGTCGTACCGTCGCTTTTCCACAACTCGAAGCCGTTGGTCGCTTCGAAGGCGAAGAAGAACAGCGTACCGTTTACATTGACTAGCGCACTTGGATTGCCGCCGTCGGGGCCGGGATTGACGTCCTTGACCAACATCGTGCCGGAGGCGGTGCCGTCGCTCTTCCAGAGTTCCACGCCGGTGGAGCCGCCGTTGGCCTGAAAGAAGAGGGTGCCGTTGACGTTCGTCAAGTAGCGGGGATCGGCGTCGGCCGTCCCCGGATTGACGTCGGCCACGCGGCGGGTGCCGGTGGACGTGCCGTCGGTGCGCCAAAGTTCAAGGCCGGTGGAGCCGTCGTTCGCCTGGAAGAAGAGCGTGCCGCCGACTTCGGTGAAGTAGCGGGGGGCGGAGCCGCCGGCGGGGTTGAGGTCGGCGACCGGCATCGTCAGACCGGCGGGTACGCAGCGATCGTCGAGGATCTCAAAGCGCGGCCCGCCGCCGGCCGCCAAACTGTTCGGCATCGTCATAAGCAGGAATCCTCTGGTTCGGCCGGCAGGCGGAACGCGGCCGACGACCCCATCAATGTTCGTCGAGTCTGCCGTCGCTTACGACGCGACCCGCCGATTGGATTCATGGGAGGAAGAGAATTCGTAAGTTGATCGATGGCGTGACCAATTCCTTTCGTCGATCTAATTCTTGGAGGCCGCACATGCGAATCGTCTCACTGCTTCCCAGCGCCACCGAGATCGTCTGCGCGCTAGGCTTGGGGGATCGGCTCGTCGGCGTGACGCACGAATGCGACCATCCGCTGTTCGTCCTCGACCTGCCGAAAGTGACGAAGACGCTGATTCCGCCCGACGCCGCCGGCGACGAAATCAACGTCCTCGTGCGCGAGCGTCTGAATACACGGAAGGCGCTCTACATCCTCGACGTCGCGCTGTTGGAGCGGTTGAAGCCCGACCTGATCGTGACGCAGGGTCTGTGCGACGTTTGCGCGGTGGCCGAGGAGGAAGTGACGGCGGCGGTCGGCGCGCTGTCCGGTGCGCCGAGGGTCGTCGACCTGGAGCCGATGCGGCTCGACGAAGTGTTCGACAGCCTACGGATCGTCGGCGCGGCGGCGGGGGTGCGGCCGGCCGCCGAAGTCGCGGTCGCCGGCTTGACGGCGCGGGTCGCCGACGTCGCGCGCCGCACCGCCGAACTCGACCATCGGCCGGGTTTGGTTTTCTTGGAGTGGATCGACCCTCTCTTCGGCGCCGGACACTGGATGCCAGAGCTGGTGCGGCTGGCCGGCGGACGGGAAGAGGTGGGGAAGGAAGGACGGCCGTCGCGCCGAATCTCATGGGACGAAGTGAAGGCGGTCGACCCGGAAGTGTTGGTCGTCGCCTGCTGCGGCTTCACCGTCGAAAGGGCGCTGGGGGAGTTGCCAGCGCTGCGGCGTGGCGCCGGGTTCGCCGACCTCGCCTGCGTGCGGAACGGCCGGGTCTACGTGATCGACGGCAACGCCTACTTCAGCCGGCCCGGTCCGCGACTGGTCGACGGCTTGGAAATCCTTGCCAACGCCCTGCACCCCACGGTCCATCCGCTGCCGGCCGGCCTAAACCCCGCCCGCCGCTTGACGCCGGCCGAGCTGGCCGGCGAGACAGAGAGGTAAGGACTATTCTACTCAGCGAACTGGCTTTCGCATTGATCCCGTGCTGCTCTTGGAATTAACGCCGAGTTCGGCTATTATTTTACTATAAGCTCAATTTTCTGTAAATGAAATGAGGCGGAGGCGAGACTGATATGCCGATGCTGAAGGAAACGCGCCCGCTCTGTCGGCCCCATTCGCAAACCGATGAATCGCTTCCTCCGGGTTATTCCATTTGGTTCAACGTCGCGTGGAGAAAATGGCAAGGACTCTTCAAGCGTCTGCAATGGGTGCCGATTTCGTCGCGGGCGCAGGCGTTGTTCGCGGAGGCGTTCAGCCAGGCGTTGGAGGCCGGCGTCGAAGTGAGCGAAGCGATGCGCGTGGCCACGCGCGTCAATCCGAGCATTCGCTTTCAGTTGGCCCTAAGTGAAGCAACTTGGAACTGCCGCGTTGGGTACGGATTGGAAGCCGGGCTGAGAAAAACGCTCATTAACGTCGACGACGAACTTCTGGCTGCCTTGGACGTCGGCGAACGTCGAGAATGCCTTCCGAAGCGACTTGCCGAGTACGCGCAGAACTACGACCCGGCGATCGAAGCCGCTCTGGCCCAGTCGGTACATCGGCGCCGCGCCGCCCGCCGATTCGCCACCGCCTTGTCCGACCTGCTGGGACAGGATCCGTTGTCCGTCGATATAGTCGAGGACGCCGCCCGCCTCGCCGCGGGTCGACGGTCGCGGTTCGCCAAAACGGCGGCGCGGATCGTCGAAGAAATGAAGGGCGGCTTTTCCTTTGGAGAAACCGTCCAGCGCTCGCCGCGCGCCTTCGACTACCTGTTCGGGGTCTTCGTAGCCGCCGCCCAAGACCGCGGCCAACTGCGCCGCACGTTGGCTCGGCTTGGCGGCGGCTCGCGGCGTCGCTGAGCGAGTCGGCGTTGCGCCGCCCCCGCTGGCAATTCTCTCGTCGGCGGCGTACAACCGTTTGTCTCGGTCGAATCATCCCGTATCCCTGGACGCCGGCGGCCGGCGACTCGGTCGTCGGCCGCTTTTCCTCGGGTACCGACGGCGGATCTTGATGAACAATCAGTTGAAGGTTTTTTGCGGCAACGCCAACAAGCCGCTCGCCAAGCGAATCTGCCAGTACCTCGGCACCGAGGTCGGCCGCATCAACATCGGCCGGTTCCCCGACGGCGAAATCTCGCTCAAAATCGAAGAAGACGTGCGCGGTCGCGACGTTTTTCTGGTGCAGCCGACTTCGCCGCCCGTCAATGAGCACCTCATGGAGCTGCTCATCATGATCGACGGCTTCCGCCGCGCCAGCGCCGCCCGCATCACCACCGTCATTCCGTACTACGGCTACGCCCGCCAAGACCGCAAGGACGAAGGTCGGGTGCCGATCACCGCCAAGCTGGCCGCCAACCTCATCACCGAAGCCGGCGCCAACCGCGTCTTGTGCCTCGATCTGCACGCCGCCCAAATCCAGGGCTTTTTCGACGTGCCGGTCGACCACTTGCTGGCGGTGCCGGTGCAGCACCACTACTTCGAGAACCTGAAGCTCGACCCCGACCAACTGGCGATCGTCAGCCCCGACGAAGGCCGAATCAAGCTGGCGCTGAAGTTCCAACGCCGACTCGGCGGCACGCTGGCGATCATCGACAAACGCCGTGTGAACGCCAACGAAACCCAGCAGGCCAACATCATCGGCGGACCGATCGAAGGTCGGATCGCGCTCATGTTCGACGACATGATTAGCACCGGCGGGTCGATTTCCGGGGCGGCGCGCGTATGCCGGCAGTTCGGCGCCCGCGAGGTCCACGTCTGCGCCACCCACGGCCTGTTCGCGGGCGACGCCGTCGAAAAGCTAAAGGCCGCTTCGCTCGATTCCATCGTCGTCACCGATTCGGTGCCGATCGCCGAAGAGGTCAAATCGGCGCTGAACGTCCAGGCGCTGACGGTGGCCCCGTTGCTCGGCGAAGCCATCAAGCGCATCCACCGCAACGAATCGATCAGCAAGCTGTTCAGCAGCGAAGGTTGATCGATGTCCCGACCCGCACCTCTCGGCCGACGCCTCGCGGAACCGGACGACGCCTTGGTCGACGCTTGCGCCGCCGTCGCGCGGGATAGGCTCGACGGCTTCCGGCCGGAGGTCTTTCTGCTGCTCGGTTCCGGTCTCAGTGACGCGGTCTCGGACCTGCCGCGCGACGCCGAAGTCTCCTACGCCGACCTACCCGGTTTCGCGGTCCCGGGCGTGGCGGGGCACCCGGGGAAGTTGGTCGCCGGTCGGTGGGGCGGGGTGGACGTACTGGCCGGGCTGGGACGACTGCACCGCTACGAAGGACACCCCTGGACGCCCGTATTGCTACCGCTGGTTTTGGCCGAGCGGCTGGGCGCCCGCACCGTGGTCTTGACGAATTCCAGCGGCGCCGTGAACCCGTCCATACCCCCCGGCCGGCTGGTCGTCGTTGCCGACCACCTCAATTTCCTGGGTGCGCCGCCGACCGTCGGCGACGACGCCGGCTTTGGTCGGCGGCGGTCGTCGACCGACGTGTACTCGCAGCGGCTAGGCCGCCTGCTTCATGAGGCCGCCGGCGTCGCGGGCGTGCCGCTGGCCGAAGGCGTGTACGCGGCGATGCCCGGCCCGAACTATGAAACCCCGGCCGAAGTGCGGATGTTACGGACCCTGGGGGCGGACCTGGTGGGGATGTCGACCGCGGGCGAGGCGCTGGCGGCGGGACTGTTGGGGATGGAGTGCTGCGCGGTGAGCTGCGCCGCCAACTGGGCCGCGGGCGTCAAGGACACCGCCCCGATCAGCCACCACGAAGTTCAGGCGGCGGGGGCGGCCGCCGCCGAACCGATGCGCTGCTTGCTGGTGGCGTTCCTGAAACTCTTATCGGAACTTCGGCCCTGAATCCGGCGACGTCGACGGACTGTCTTCCTTAATCTCAAGTGAAAGCATCGTTGTCAAACGGCGGCGATCCGATCCGACAGCCACTTACGGAAAAGCTGGAAGCGCGGACATCTCGCGGCAATCTTATCCGGGTCTATCCGTTCCAAGAGTTTACTGGCGTGTTCTATCTTCGCGTAGACGCCTTTCACGGTATCCTTCGTTGCTTTGGCGAGCTTGTTGGTTAAGTCAACCTTCGGTTCTTCCTCTAAGTTCTCCCGCGCCGGCAGGCTCTGCGCGTGGAAATTGGCGCCGTAATACTGCTTGAGCGCCTCCGGGTCCGCGACGATCCATGCTTCCATTGTCTGAACCATCAGATGGATCGCGGTCGCGTCGACGTTGGCGAGATCCCATTTGTCGCGTGCGACGAGATGGAGTTTTCTCGTATCGGCGTCGTCGACGTTTTCCCGCGCTACGACCGCTTCCTCGGAATCCACCAGGAGTATGCAAAGAACACTGCCGTCGGATTTCCAAAGCTCGTTTTGGAAGGCGTGGAAGGTCTGGTTTCTGCTGCCGGACAGTGCGGTTTTCCAGTGAATTTGCTTCGCGCGGGCGGATGCTTTGAGATCCTTCAACAGTTCATCGAAGCCGGCGCGCAACATCGCTTGCGTCGTCGCCGAATCGCCGCCACCTTCGACGTACAGTGCGATTCGTTTCACGGATTCCCTCCGAGCTGGCCGATCCGCCACAACTCTCCCAGTCGATACGTCTTCAGCCAGTG
Source organism: Planctomycetia bacterium (assembly GCA_051648425.1). Classification (GTDB taxonomy): domain Bacteria; phylum Planctomycetota; class Planctomycetia; order Kolteriales; family Kolteriaceae; genus JBOFFD01. Next base: position 2,265 of record JBOFFD010000300.1, on the reverse strand, counting down.
TTTAAGCGTCGCGGGTTCGATGCGGTTCAAATGGGTTCCACCGGCGTGTTCGCAGATGAGGAACGAATCCGCGTGGCTGCTCAGCGCCGAGACGAGAACGTCGGAATGCGTGGTGACGACGAGCTGCATCCGCTGCGACGCCTCGACCAAAAGGTCGGCCAGAAGGCTGACGGCGTCGGGATGGAGACCTAACTCGGGTTCGTCGATGCACAGAAGCGGCGGTGGGGTCGGGGACAACAACAAAGCGAGGATAGCCATGAAGCGAATCGTGCCGTCGGAAAGCCGCGTGGCCGGCACCGGTGTTCTTAGATTCGCTTCGTGAAGATAGAATTGCACGGTGTTGCCGTGTACTCGCGTGCCGAAGCGTTCAAATCGCGGCAGGAACCGAGACAGCAGGCGATTGAACTCATTGTTCGCTTCGGAGTGCTGGATTTCATTCAAAACCAATCCGAGATTGTCGGAGTGCTCCAAGAGGTCGTCGGTAGGAAGGTCGGCCGGCTGCGGCCTTCTCAGCGGAGCGTTTCTGCCGAACGACCAGTTGCGAAAGATCTGAATTCTTGAGAACTTCCGTCCAAGCCATGTGACTTCGGGATAGGCGTCAGGGTCTTTCCGTTGAGACAGCACGGACTCGTCTGGCACGAGGTCTTCTCGCTTGATTCCTCGTGGTTTTGACTTGTTCCTTACATTCAATGCCGGCCGTCCGTTCTGAAAACGGTAGTAGAAGATCACGTCGTTTTTTTCGGAATCCCGCGGCGTCTGCTCCTCGATGACCTCATCGACGACTTCCATTCTTTGCCCGGCAGGGGCGAAACTCAATCGATACAGTAAGTCGGAATACTCTGGCCGCGCGATTTTAACTTCGACGGCGGCGTGAGGTTGCGACGGTTCGCCCTTCCAGAGCCACTCCTGCGCCGTGCCGCCTTCCCGGACGAGAGCGGCCAGCGCCGTCGGCGTCGCGCGGAGTACCTCTAGAGACTCAATGAGGTTCGATTTCCCGGAACCGTTGGGTCCGATGAGGATGTTCAAAGACGTCAGGCGAGTCGCCGGGGAATCTGGAGGAAATGAAAGGAAGCCGGAAAGTCTGATCGACTGTAGAAATGACATCGTGCTTCTCTTTCGTCCAACGGCCGAGGTCCGGATTTCCCACCGGCCGCCGCTGCTTGACGCGGCTTGTTCCAGAAGCCTTTCTATTCATACCGAGGTCGTCGAACCGCCGGTCTTCAGCGGTCGTCGTTCCTAGCTTCGGATACGTGCCGAGCTACGGCCCACCCAAGGATTTTCCAGTCCGAACCTCTCTTGGACGCAGCCTGCCCAAAGCCGGTCTCCCCGTGTGGACCGAACGGGGTCGAACTGGTCTTGACGCTGCCGGCGATGCGGACTATCGCCTCAACCCGATTCCTAGCTTTACTTCCAAGCGAACGTTACGAAATCCGGCCGACGGCGAGGCCCGGCGCGACACCCCGCGCCCGGCGGCTTCGACGGTCGCGAGGCGGCGTCGGCCGTCTCTCAGAAAAGAGGCCCTGGCGTCGGCCATGACGCGGGCGGCGACACCCAGGGCGGGGAGTGGCGATGCGGAACCTTCGGATGTCCGGAAACCAACGGTGGGCGAACGTCGAGCAGCGACTCGGCCGGCTCGCAGGCCTGCTCGGACGTCGAACCGTCGAAGCGCGGCTCGGTATCGCCGGCGGCTCGCTGCTCAGCCTTCTCATCGCCGCCGCGCCGGCCGCCGACGGCCAAGCGCCCCGCGGCGTCCGACCCGACGGCTTCAATCCCAGCGGCGTCGGCGACATGGGCGGCCCGACGCCCCCCCGCGCCATTCCTCAGGGCCTGCCGATCGGCGACCTCGCCCCCCTTGGCGCGGCGCCCGGCGAGCTGCCCACCAACCTCGACGTCGCCGACCCTGTCGTCGCCGACGTCCAGGTGGTCGGCAACCGCATCATTCCCGCCAGCCGCATCCTCAGCAAAATCAAGACGCACCCCGGCCGGCCCTACCAGCCGCTCGTCGTCAAGAACGACGTCCGCACGCTGTACGCCACCAATTGGTTTTACGACGTTTCGACCGAAACGCAGGGGCCGCCGGAGAACCCGGTGGTGGTGTACCGGGTCGTCGAACGTCCGGTCATTCAGAAGGTCGAATACCGCGGCAACACCGTCTTTAGAGAGAAGGATCTGCGCGAGGCCACGGGTCTGCAGGCCGGCAAGGCGATGGACCCCGGCATGAACAGCATCCGCAGCGCGGAAATCGAGCGCAAATACCGCGAGAAA
>JBOFFD010000299.1:0-7290 GCA_051648425.1 Planctomycetia bacterium | reverse complement strand
TGGCGATGGCGACGTCGATGAGGTTGCTCGAGTCGGTGGCGCTCATTTGGTAGAGGACGCGAAGCTCGAACTCGCGGAGGGCCGACCGCTCGAAGGTGCGCGAGAGGTTGTTCCAGGAGTCGCACCAGACGACGGCGTGGACGCCGACGGACGGACCTTCCTTCAGAATCTGCGCGAACAGTTTGGAGGGAGACGGCTTGGCGTCGCGCGAGAAGCCGTAGTCGTCGTCGGCCTTGCGGAGGTCGCGGAAACGCTGTAGGTCGTAGACGAAGAGGTAGATGGCGGCTTGGTCGGGAGCGCCGGTCTGCGACCGACGTTCGACCTCGGCGGCCAAGTCGGCGACGAATTGATTCGTTTCGCGGCCGAAGGCGATCGACACCGGATGCGGTAAGACCTCGGCCAGTTTGGTGAACAGGCCGGCGTGTTCTTGGTTGTTGATGCCGCCGTCGAAGATGAAGAAGCGGGTGCCGGGGGCGAAGAGCGGGGCGGTAGGCCCCTTGCCGGCGGCGGGTTTGGCGGGGGCGTCGAAGTCGTCGCCGCTGGTGAGGCTCAGAAGGCTGGAGGAAAGGTCCATGGAGGACATGCCGCCCAGGTCTTCGGTCTTGGCGGGTTCGGCGGCGGCCGCGGCGGGCTGGGCGGCCCGTAAGAGGGCGTCGGCGCGGCGGTCGGCGGGCGCGTGTTGGGCGGCCAAGCTGACCATCATCATGGAGAAGACGCCAAGGGTCATTTCGTCGTTCTGACCACAAATTAAGACGTTGGCGCCGCTCTGGCGACGGAACGGGATGGCGGTTGGATCTTTGATGGCGATGGCGTCGCCGACCCAGGCTTGCACCACCCGGCCGGCGGCGGGCCAGTTGGTTGCGGCGAGCAATTCGGCGACTTGATGGTTCTCGTCGGCGACGGCGGGGATGTTGCCTTCAAAGACGATCTGCTCGCGTTCCAAGACCGGCGGATACTGCTTCATCAGATCCTGGATGCGTTTCAGATAGTGGTCTTTGCGTTCGTCGGAGAGCCAGACGACTTGAAAGAGGCTGTTGCCTTCAATCATGCCGTTCTGGTCGTTGTAGATGGCTTCGCCGGGCCGGCCCAAGAGACGGGCGGCGCCGTTGTCTTCGCTTAAGATCAGATGCGAGTCGGCTTCGCTGCATTGCAGGGCGATGCGGACGGCCATCTGACTAAGAGTGGCGCGCGACACCGTGAAAGCGCCGCCGAGGGTCTGAGACCCGAGGACGACGTGGATGCCGAACGCACGGCCTTGTCGCACCAGTCGGTCGAGCAGCAGGGCGGCTTCCTGGGCGATCTTGTCGTCTTCGGTGAAGAATTCCTGGAATTCGTCGACGATGAACAGGATGCGTGGCAGAGGGGGCGTGCCCGGGGTCTCACGGTAGGCGCGCAGGTCTTGGCAGTTGTGCTCACGGAACTTTTCGCCGCGGGCGCGAAGCTCGACGTCGAGGCGCTGCATGACGCTGAGGCCGAACTCGCGTTCACTTTCGACGGCGATGACGCGGGCGTGCGGCAGTCCGAAGGCGGCGTAGGTCTTGAACTCGACGCCCTTCTTAAAGTCGATGAGGTACATTTCGCACTGGTCGGGGCTGTAGGTCAGCGCGAGGTTGCAGATGAGGGCGTGGAGCAAGGTCGACTTGCCGGAACCGGTCTTGCCGGCGAGCAGGACGTGCTGCGAGGTGCCGGACCCAAGCCGGAAGTTCTGCAGGCGGTTGGCGCCGGCGCGGCCGACGGGGACGTCGACGCCGCGGCGGGTGTCGGCCTTCCACCATTTTTCGGCGGGCGGAATGATGATCTCGAACGGCACTTCGACGCGGTTGGCGCCCTTGGCCTTTTCACCAACGACGTGCAGGGTTTTGGTGAAGAAATCCTGGTCGGGGGGCGAATCGACGGAAAGCGGGAAGTCGGCGAATTCCTTTTTGCGCCAACTGTACTTGTCGTCCTTCCAAAGCAGGACGTTGCTCTGCGATTCATAGTCGCTCAGATTGACGCCGGCGGGCATCGGCAGTTTCATGTCGACCATCATCATGGTGTAGACGCCGCAGCGGGGGCCGCTGATCATGATCGATTTCAAACGATTGAGGGCGTTGTCGGAGAAGCCGGCGGGGAAGTTGGCGACGACCAGCACGCGGAACGGCTCGGAGACTTCGCCGGCCTGCGCGTTGTATTCCTCGATCGTCTTGAATTCGTTGCGCAAATACTTCTGAATGACGTTTTCGATGTGGATCGTCAGATCGACGAGCCGTTGTTCGATGTGTTGCGGTTCGGTCCAGATGCGGCTGGCGACCAGGGTGTCGTCGTACTCGGTGAGGTGCATGAAGGCGGCGAAGTTCTGACCAAGGCCGACGGGGTCGACGATGGTGAATTTCACTTTGCCGGGGGGCACCGACGTGAGCAGCCGCAGCATGAGGGTTTGCAGCAGTTCGGCGGCGACGGTGCGGCCGTAGTCGGCGGCGCGGAAGACCATCGAGGCGCCGCCGGGGAACGGGGTCATGGCGGGGGTTGCGAAGTCGCGGGAGCCGTCGGCCTGCATCCACTGGGTGTTCGCCGCGCCGGGTTCGCCCAACATCGACAGTTTGAGGTTCATCCGGCCGAACGGCAGCATCGGGGCGGCGGATTTCGGCGGCTGCCACGACGCCCAAACCGGGTCGTTCCAATCCGGGAAGTACTGCTTGACGGTCGTCCAGAGCGCCTGCGATTCGGCGTGGCCTTCCTCGATCGCCTTCTTCCAATGGTCGGCGACGGCGAGCCGGGACTGTTGATAGTTGGACTTCGCCGTCGCGCCGTCGCGCGTATACTTTTCCTGAGCCGCCTTCAGTTCGTTCTTATAGGCGGTTTCCAGGTCGGTGAGACGCTTGGGATACTTCGCCTCGGCTTCGGCGAGGCCGTCGTCCAGCTTCTTCTGAATTTGCTCTAAGAGGAACGGGTACTTCTCTTCGGCGGCTTTCAGATCGCGGTCGCGGCGGGCGGCGAAGTCTTCGTGGAACTTCTTGTATTTGCGGTCGGCTTCGCCGACGTCGTTGTCGCGGACCTTCTTGCTGCCGGCGCGGGCGCGGCGGAAGTCGGCGTTCGCCTCGTCGATGCACTTCTTGCGAAGGGTGCGGGCTTCCTCCAGCGACGCCACGAGCTTCCGCAGCAGACCGCGGATTTGGCTGGTGGCCACCACCGAAACAACGATGCCGCCGATGAGGGCGCCGAAGACCGCGACGCCGGCGCTGATTCCCAGGGCGAGGACTTGGTTCTTCGGGTCGACGACGAGGAAGGAACCGCCGGCGCCGACCAACCCCAGGCCGATGAACGTGCCGTAAAGCGGCAGGCCGGCGAGTTTCGGCAGCGAAAGTTTCCGCATTGCGAGGATGCGGGATTCGGCGTCGGCGATCGCTTTTTCAAACTTGCTGATTTCCTTCTCGGCGGTGGGAACCGCCTCGGCGTCGGCCGACTCCCCTTCGGCGGGGGGGTCGTCGGACTCGCCTTTTTCATCGTCGTCGGCGGTCTTGTCGCCGAGGGCGGCGACCGTTTCCTCCAGCATTTCCGGCTGGCCGAGCGTTTCCAGCAGTTTCGTGGTCTCGGCGTACATCGCCTTGACCTTCTGCACGCCCGAGTTGATGCGGCTTTTGGCGACGGTGCGTTCCGTCTCGGCGTTGCCGCGGGTGGCGTCGAAGAGGGTCGTCGCCGTCCAGGTGGCGTCCTTGCACTCGCGGGCGATCCGCTCTTCGGAGGTTTCGTACCGTTCGGTGGTCTTCTTCAAGACGTCTTCAAACTCGCGTTCGGTCGACGAGAACCGCTCGGCGAATTCGGTCTGATGGCGGTCGACGACGGTCGCGTATTCGCTTTCCGTTGTGGAGCGGACTTTCTGGTATCGGGCGTTGATTTGCGCTTTGGCTTGCTCGAACTCTTTCTCGGCGGCGTGAAGCTTGGTCTTCACTTCAAGATCGGCGGCCGATTCCTGCCGCAGCCGGTCGGCGATGAGACGCCCCAGGCCGGTCAGCAGTTTGTTCTGCCGTTCGATCGGATGCGATTCCGTCATGGTTGCTTGCGCCGCTCTACTGCCGCGAGGTGTCAACGACCCGTCCGGCCGCGTCGGACGCGGCGGACTTGTCCTTTTGTTTGTATTCGCAGCCCTGGCGGCGGGTAGCGGGATTCACCCGGCCCGCGAAGGAGATGGGGGGGGAAGCGACCGGAAAAATCGGCCGAGGCGCATCAAGGGGACGGCGCTGGATTACTGGCACTCGGAAACGGCGCGCTGCAGGACCTGTCCCAAGCGGTCCATTTCCCGAAGAACCATCATCGATTGATGGTCGATCGCGCCGAGGTAGTCTTTTTCGTACTTTTCCTGGACGCGGTCCTGCCAGTCCTCTTTGGTGACTTCCCAATGCTCGCGGAGCTTTTTCAGTGCGGAACTGAGCTTCGCGCCGCCGGCGCCGATGTTCATGGGGCGACTCCCGTGGTGGTTTCGGCGCCAGGCGCGGCGGCCGGGGTTTCGGTTTTGGGGGCTTCCGCCGCCGGCGCCGGTGCGACCGTGGGGGCGGCCGAGGTTGTTGCGGAGCCGGCGGTGGCGCCGGAGGCGGACAGGTCGTCGGCGGGCCGGCTCATCGGCACCTGCAAGGCCAAATAGGCTTCCACCGCCGAGATGCACCGATCGAGTTCCAGCACCGCCATGGGCGGCCGGCCTTCCAACAGCGTGGCCAGCCGGCGGGCGTGGCCGTCGTACTCTTCGATCGCCGGCACCAGCGCCCGGCTCCATTTCTTGATGGCGGCCAGCTTCTCTTCCGCTTCCTCCAACCGTCGTTCGGCCCGGTCGAGGTTTTTCTTCTGCTCGGTCAGGTCGACGGGCCGGTCGGGCGAACCCTGCATCTTGCGGCGGGCGAGGTCGGCCTTGGCGACGGCCAGCTCTTCCCGGCGGTCCGAAAGCGCTTTCGTCCAATAGCCTTTGCGATCGGACATGATGTATTCGACGATGCGGCGGATATCCATCGCCGTGCCGGTGAGGGCGTCGGACCCCGCCTGGTGGAACTTAATGAGCGTTCCTCGGAAATCGACGATCGCGTCGATCGATGTGATTTTCGCCGAACTCATCGAGCGATCCTTTCCCGGACGCCGATCGTCGTGGTCGAACGATCGCCGCCGGTCGTGGAGGTGAAGGTCTGCCTAAGTCAGTCCGCGAGACGCCGCCGCGTTTTCTCAGCGCTGTTGCAGGTATTCTTCCAGCCTCTGCGCCTTGCGAAGCAGGAAGGGAATGTGCAGGTTGGCCGACTCGACGAACTTCGACATCACCTGCAGCGTCTGCTCGAACTCCTCGCAGAACTTCTGGTTCTCTTGGTCGCGCCAACTGGTGCCCAGGTTGTTCAACTGGCTCGACAACACCGACATATTGTTTTGCATGTCGTTGTTGAAGCGGTTCAGCATGTTGGCGAAACGACGCAATTCCTGCGGATCGGCGATGGCACCAGCCACGATGAAACTCCTTGGCGACAAGGTCGGCCGACGGGTCGGACGCCGGACGACGGCATCCGTCGTGCTCGGCGGCGCGCCGAATGGAAAGAGCGTCGAGCGCCCTCTTTCAGTGTAGCAGCCGACGACGCGGTCGTAAACCGTCGACCTGACGCCGGGCGGTCCGGATTCGGGGACGGCCGTCGTCTTGCTGTCGCACGGCTGACGGCATACCGTTTCAGCAGACAATCGCGGCGCGTTGGGCTTCCGAAGGGAAGCAACAGTCGAAGTCGAAGGGAACGTCCTCATGCCACCGCGTCTGCTTCTCTTCGCCGCCGTCGTGTCGACGACCCTATTCCGCCCGACGGCCGCCATCGAACCGGCGCCGGCGTTTCCGACGCCCCCGCGCGTTTTGCCGGCGCCGGGCGTCGTCGTGAAGGAAGCCGAACTCGACCGGCTGAAGGCGACGGCGCTCGACAAGCGCATGGACGAAGCGAAGTCGCGGGTCGAGCAGTTGGGCATGGGCGACTTCTGGGTCGACGTGGAAATTCTACGCGATGCGATCGACTATGCCGTGGCTTACAACGAATTTTACGCCCCGGGCGACGTCGAAAAGGGGCTGGCCCTTTTGTCGCTGGCCGAGCAGCGCCTCAATCAACTGCTTTTCACCGACGCCCCTTGGTCGAAGAACTTCGGCCTGACGGTGCGCGGCTTTCGGTCGAAGGTCGATGGTTCAACGCAACCGTACGGCGTGGTCGTCCCGGAAGGTTTGAACATGCGCGAACCAGTGCCCTTGTACGTGTTCCTGCACGGCCGGGGCGACAAGCAGACGAACCTGGGCTTTCTGACCGAACGGCTGAAATCGCCCGGCCAAATCGCCCCCGGCGGCGGCATCACCATCCACCCGTTCGGCCGGTACTGCAACGCCTACAAGTTCGCGGGCGAGACCGACGTCGTCGAGGCCGTGGCCGCCGCGCGAAAGGCGTACAACATCGATCCGAAACGGATCGTGCTGGTCGGCTTCTCGATGGGCGGCGCGGGGGCGTGGCACTTGGCGGCCCACCACCCGGACAAGTGGGCGGCCGTCTCGCCGGGCGCCGGCTTCGTCGACGTGAAGCGCTACCAGAAGCTCGACGTCGCCAAAGTCCCCGATTACCAACAGAAGCTGTGGGGCCTGTACGACGTCCCCGACTACGTCCGCAACCTCTACAACCTGCCGGTCGTGGCCTACAACGGCGAAGACGACAAGCAGCGGGCGTCGGCCGAGATCATGTTGGAAGCGTTCAAGGCCGACGGCCAGTCGTTCGAGCAGTTGATCGGTCCGAAGACCGGCCACGCCTACCACCCGGAGGTGAAGAAGGAACTCGTCGCCCGGCTGCGAAAGCTGGCGGCCGACGGCATGGACCCCGCGCTGCGGGAAATCCATCTTCAGACCCGCACCCTGCGGTACAACCGCGTCTTCTGGATCGAAGCCCTCGGTCTCGCAAAACACTGGTCCGACGCCCGCCTCGACGCCGTTTGGCCGAAGGACGGCCCGGTCGACATTAAGACGGTGAACGTCGAACGGTTTCGGCTGTACGGTCTCGGCGGAACGAAGATCGCCGACGGGACGACGGTGATCGTCGACGGGAAGAAACTCACCATACCGGCCGGCGATTCCGTCGTGCTGACGAAGACCGACGACGGCTGGGCGACCGACGGCGACGCGCCCGCCGGCTTGCGCAAAACGCCGGGGCTGCAAGGACCGATGGACGACGTCTTCTACGATTCGTTCCTGGTCGTCGAGCCGACGGGTCGGTCGTCGAATGAAAAACTGCAACGATGGGCCGAGTACGAAACCGCCCGCTTCCGCGACCG
>JBOFFD010000298.1:0-5933 GCA_051648425.1 Planctomycetia bacterium | reverse complement strand
ATAGTCTAAGAGATCGGCGCAGACCGTTCCCGTCACCAACTGCCGGACGAACGGCGGCCCGGAAGTCTTACCCTCCAACAGTTCGACGACCCGTCCGCCGACGCCGCTGGCGCTTAAGAGCGCTCTTAGCGTCGGTTCGTTCAGCATGCGGTGCAGGCGGTCGCCGTCTTCGTCGTGGCGGGGGAAGAGCCGGCGTTCGTCCTCGAAGGTGTGACCGAACGGAACGTGGGTGACGTCGTGCAGGAGGGCCGCCAGGCAGACGGTCGTTCGGTCGTCGACCGAGAGGCTGTGCCCCTGACGCACCAAGGCGTCGAGCATCTTCTTAGCGACCCAACAGGTGCCGAGACTGTGCTCGAAACGGGTGTGGTTTGCGGAGGGGTAGACGAGACAACTCATGCCGAGCTGCTTGACGCCGCGCAGCCGTTGCAGGGCCGGCGTATCGACGACGGCCGATTCCAGGCGGTCGAAGCGCATGTCGCCGTAGACCGCGTCGCGGATCGTTTTCATGAAAGCGGCTCGCTCGTCGCCGGCCGATCGGCGACCGGTTCAAGGTAGTCCTCATCGCCCGCCGCGCGAGCAAGGGATTCCGTTTCTTATCGGTTCGTTCCGCAAAGGATTCGGAATCCCTTGCTTGCGCGGCGGGCTATGTGGGTGCAAAGCGGCCCAGTTCCCACCGCAGGGCCGATTCAAGGTTCGGGTGTGCGAACTGGAAACTGGCCCGTTCCAACGCCTTGGGTACGATGTACGCTCCTTCCAGCAAAACGGTGCGACCCATTTCACCAAATACCGCGCTGATCGCCCAGGCGGGGGCGGGCAGAATGGTCGGCCTTTTCAGCACGCGACCGAGACCGTGGGTGAATTCGGCGTTGGAAACGGGGTTCGGCGCCGTCGCGTTGATCGGGCCGGCGACGGCGTCGTTCATCAGCACATGATGGATGACCGCGACCAAGTCGTCGAGCGCGATCCAACTCATTCCCTGCGTCCCCGACCCCAGCCGGCCGCCGACGCCCCAACCGAAGGCCGGCGCCATCTTCCCCAGCGCGCCGCCGGCCGCGGCCAACACGACCCCGATGCGCAGTTGGACGACCCGCACGCCCGCCTTCTCGGCGACGGCGGCGGCCGCTTCCCAATCGCGGGAAAGCTCCGGCAGGAAGCCGACGCCGGGGTCGGCCGATTCGTCCAACCGATCGTCGCCCCGCGATCCATACCAGCCGATCGCCGAGGCGTTCACCAGCACGCGCGGCGGCCGGTTCATTTTGGCGATCGTTTCGGCCAGCAACTTCGTCGAATCGACCCGGCTGTCGCGCAGAATCTTTTTTCGTTTTTCCGTCCACGCCCCCTCGGCGATGTTCGCGCCGGCCAGATTCACGACGGCGTCGCACCCTTCAATCGCGGCCGGGTCCAAGACGCCGTTCGCCGGGTTCCAAACGACGTCGGTCGAACCGGGGGCGGCGGGCCGCCGGACGAGCCGGTCGACCCGGTGCCCGCCGGTCGTTAGAAAAGAACACAAGCTGGACCCGACCAACCCCGTCGCGCCGGCGACGGCCACCCGCAGCCGGGGCTTGTCGGCGAACTCGGCGTGTCGGGCCAAGTCGGCGGCGGTGCGTTGGTGGCGGTAGGCGAACGTCCGGTCGAGCATTCCTTCGATCCAACCGCCCGTCAGCAGTCGGCCGATCCCGCCGAGCGGCGGCGCGTAGTCGATCGAGTCGATGAGCAGCGAGGAACGGTCGTCGATCGGCTCGAAGCGGTGGGTGTGGACCCAGCGGGCGAACGGGCCGCCCTGCTGAGTATCGGTGAAGCGTCGGCCCGGCTCGAAGTCGTGGTGGACGGCGGTCCATCGAAACGGCACGCCGGCCGCCCGAATCTGCAGCGTCGCCTTCATGCCGTCTTGCAGCGGGCCAGTGCGGTCGATCACTTTTACGTCGTCCCACGGCGGCACCAGCCGCTCGAACGCACCGGGGCGGGCGTGCCAGTCGTAGACTGCCTGGGCCGAGGCCGGCATTCGGCTTTCGCGGACGAAAAGGGGCATCACGAACCTCCGTCTTCTGCGGCGCGTCCCACGTCGCAGTCGACCCTTCAACGAAGAGGCGCGCATGGAACCGCAACGGTTGATAGTGGATGAGTTCGCGGCGTACGCCCGCGGCAAGCTGGAAGACAGCCTGGCGTTGATCGAGCGGTGCGTCGATTCGTTGACGCCGGAGCAGATTTGGCACCGGCCGAACGATGTTTCCAACTCGATCGGCAACTTGATCCTCCACTTGAGCGGCAACATCCGCCAATGGATCGGCGACGCCGTCGGCGGCGTGCCGCACGACCGCAACCGCCCGGCGGAATTCGCTCAACGAGAAATCGTTCCGACGGCGGAACTGGTCGCCGGCTTGCGACAGGCGGTCGCCGTCGCGGTGCGCGCCCTCGAACGGTTGGCGGTCGACGACTTCCTGCGGGTCCGCGTCATCCAAGGGTATCAGGTCACGGCGTTGGCCGCCGTCTTCCACGCCGTCGAGCATTTTTCGCTGCATACCGGGCAGATCGTCTACGCGACGAAAATCCTCACCGGCGTCGCGCTGGCGCAGTACCATCCCGACGGCCGGCGGATCGACGGCCGGACCGACCGCGTCCCTTGAACGAGAGGCCGGCGCGACGGCGGAGGACGGGAAATCCGCCGGCCGCCCTTACCTCGCCGCTCGATCCGTGTAATCTGTCGAAGGATTTTTGCGGTTTCGGCCGCCGCGCCGCAGCGAACCAGGAAGGGCACGCCGAATGATGGACGCCGTCGACCGCTACCTCGTCGAGAACGCCGGCCGCTTCGAGCAGGAACTCATGGAGTTCCTGCGCATTCCAAGCGTCAGCGCCGACCCCAACCGGGCGGGCGACGTGCGGCGGGCGGCGGGGTTCGTCGCCGACCAGTTCCGCGCTCTCGGCCTCGCCGTCGAAACGACGGAGATCGACGGCCGACCGCCGGTCATTCTGGCCCAATACAAAGCGGCCGCCGCGAACGCCCCCACGGTGCTAGTCTACGGCCACTACGACGTGCAACCGCCCGACCCGCTCGACCTCTGGACCACCGGCCCCTTCGAGCCGACGGTGCGCGACGGCAACGTCTACGCCCGCGGCGCCACCGACGACAAAGGGCAGATGTTCACCCACGTGAAGGCCGCCGAGGCGTGGTTGAAAACCGTCGGCTCGCTGCCGGTGAACGTCAAATTCCTCATTGAAGGAGAAGAGGAAGTCGGCAGCGTGGCGCTCGACAAGTACCTGCCCGCCCACCGCGAGAAGCTGGCCTGCGACTACGCCGTCGTCAGCGACACCAGCATGTTCGCCCCCGACCAACCGGCCGTCACGTACGGTCTGAAGGGGATCGCGTATTTCGAGCTGTTCGTCGACGGCCCGCGGCGCGACCTGCACAGCGGCTCGTTCGGCGGCACGGTGAAAAACCCCTGCAACGCGCTGACGGAAATGATCGCGTCGTTGGTCGACGCCGACGGCCGAATCTTAGTGCCCGGTTTCTACGACGACGTCGTTGAAATGGATTCGGTCGAACGCAGCCGGATGGCCGCCCTGCCGTGGGACGAAGCGGCCTATCGGGCCGAGGTGGGCGTCGAAGAAACCTTCGGCGAATACGGCTACACCACGTTGGAGCGAAAGTGGTCGCGGCCGACCTGCGACGTCAACGGAATCTGGGGCGGCTACCAGGGCAGTGGAGCTAAGACCGTGCTGCCCGCGAAGGCCGGCGCCAAATTCAGTTTCCGCCTCGTTCCCAACCAACGGCCGGAAAAGATCGAGGCGGCCGTCGTCGAGTATCTTATCTCGAAAATCCCACCGGGCGTGACGGCGCGGATCGTCCCGCACCACGGCTGTCTGCCGGTCGTCGCACCGCTGGACGGCGTCGGCGTTCGGGCGGCCGCCCGCGCTTTGGAAACCGCCTTCGGCAAACCCCCGGTGTTCATCCGCGAAGGCGGCAGCATCCCCATTTGCAGCGCCTTCAAGGCCGTCTTAGGCGTCGACACGCTGCTTCTAGGTTTCGGCCTGTCCGACGACAACACCCACTCACCGAATGAAAAGTTCTCGCTGAAGGACTTCCACCGCGGGATTCGCACCGGCGCGCATCTTTTCCATGAACTTTCCGTCGGCGGCTGAACGAACGTCTACCACCCTCGTCTTAAGGATTTTCCGACGTGCTGGATCTGCGATTCATCCGCGACAACGTCGACTTGGTGAAAACGAACTGCGCCGAACGGAAGGCGTCGGCCGACGTCGACGCGCTGGTGGCGCTCGCCGAGCGGAAGCAGTCGTTGGCGACGGAACTGCAAGACGTGCAGCGCCGGCAGAACGACGTCGCCAAAAAAAATAAGGGACCGCTGGACGCGGCCGTCCGTCAGGAACTGATCGCCGAGGGGAAGGCGCTGAAGGACGAAGCGGCGGCGCTGGAAGCGACCAGTCGCGAAGTCGACGAACAGGTGCTGGTCGAGCAGCAGCGCATTCCGAATCTTACACACCCCGACGCCCCGCGCGACGGCGTCGACCGCATGCTGCGCGAGGTGGGCGTGAAGCCGACGTTCTCGTTCAAGCCGGTCGACCACCTCGTGTTGTGCGACCGCCATAAACTGGCCAACTTTGAGGCCGCCGCCAAGGTCACCGGCGCCGACTTCTACTATCTGACGGGCGACGGCGCCCTCTTGGAGCTCGCACTGGTCAACTACGCCGTGCGACTGCTCGTCGGCAAGGGCTTCACGCCGATCTTAACCCCCGACTTGGCGCGGGAAAAGATCATGAACGGCGCCGGTTACATTCCGCGCGGGCCGGAAACGCAAATCTACAGCATCGCCGACACCGACCTGTGCCTGATCGCCACCGCGGAGATCACGCTGGCCGGCATGTACGCCGATGAGACCATACCGACCGAACGGCTGCCGCTTAAGTACGTGGGGATGTCGCACTGCTTCCGCACGGAATCGGGCGCCGCCGGCCGGGCCACCCGCGGCCTGTTCCGCGTCCACCAGTTCACCAAGGTCGAGATGTTCGTCTTCTGTACGCCGGAAGACAGTGAAAAAACCCACCAGGAACTGCTCGCCATCGAGGAAGAATTTTTCCAGGGCTTGGAAATCCCCTACCGGGTGTTGGACATCGCGGCGTCGGACCTAGGCGGGCCGGCCTACCGCAAGTACGACGTGGAAGCCTGGATGCCCGGCCGGGGCGAAGCCGGCGAATACGCCGAGGTCACCAGCACCTCCAACTGCACCGACTATCAGGCCCGCCGCCTCAATATCCGCACGAAGGCGGCGGCTCAAAAGGGGACGACCCACCTGCACATGCTCAACGGCACCGCGACGGCGATCGGCCGAACGATCATCGCCCTATTGGAGAACCACCAACAGGAAGACGGCACGGTGCGAATCCCGGCCAAGCTGGCGCCGTACTTCGGCAAGGACAAAATCGGCTGACGGCCGTCGAGGATTTACGAAGCGGGCGCGAACCTCCGCCCGAAAACCAGCGTCGGAAACTACGTCGAACGCTTGTCGGCGATCGAAAGACCGCTATATTTCACAGCGAAGCACTCGTAGCTCAATTGGATAGAGCATCGGTCTACGGAACCGAAGGTTGATGGTTCGAATCCATCCGAGTGCGTTTCCTCAAGCCATTCTTCTTCGATCCGGACGCCAACTTTGGTTGCGCGGACCATGTCATTCTCGTTCGGCGACGCCGCGTTCCTAGACGTAGACGGCTGCTCCCGTTAGCCGCCGCTTTCCGCAGCGGCACGTCTTGGTTTCACGGTTGCCACTACCAAACAAGCGAAGGACGCGCCGCTGAGGAAAGCGGCGGCTATAGATCTTCAGATTGTTGGATGCGCTGCACAGGGTCGTAGACTTTCCTCTTGCAGCCAATTTTTCAATCGGCGCGATGACTCAAAAAACGACCCTGCGCACGCAACTAAC
>JBOFFD010000297.1:0-5720 GCA_051648425.1 Planctomycetia bacterium | reverse complement strand
ATCGGTCTTAGACGGCGGCGGCCGCGACGGCGCACAGTTCCTTGACGTGGCCGACGCTGACCGCGAGGGCGGCCTTTTCGTCGTCGTTCAGTTCGACTTCGTAGACGTGCTCGACGCCGCCGGCGCCGAGCTTCACCGGGACGCCGACGAAGTAGCCGCCGACGCCATACTGCGAATCGCAGTAGGCGGCGGCCGGCAGGATGCGCTTGCGGTCGCGGACGATGGCGTCGACCATGTCGGCGACGCTGCTGCCGGGGGCGTAGTAAGCGCTGGTGCCGACGAGCTTGGTGATTTCGGCGCCGCCCGCGCGGGTGCGGTCGACGATCGCCTGGACGTCGGCGGCCGACATCAAAGCGGGCAGCGGAATGCCGCCGACGGTGGTGAGCCGGGGCAGCGGGACCATGTCGTCGCCGTGGCCGCCTAAGACGAACGCGGAAATGTCGGTGACGCTGACCTTGAGGGCCATCGCCAGGAACGCCTTGTAGCGGGCGGTGTCGAGCACGCCGGCCATGCCCATCACGCGGTGCGTCGGCAGGCCGCTCTTCTTCCACGCCAGGTAGACCATCGCGTCGAGCGGGTTCGAGACGACGATGAGGATGGCGTCGGGGCTGTACTTGACGACTTCGGTGGTGACGTCGCCGACGATTTTGGCGTTGGTGGCGATGAGGTCGTCGCGGCTCATGCCGGGCTTGCGCGGGATGCCGGCGGTGATGACGACGACGTCGGAGCCGGCGGTCGCTTCATACGTCTGCGCGCCGACGATGGCCGAGTCGAAGCCGTCGATCGAACTGGACTGGAACAGGTCGAGAGCCTTGCCCTGGGGGAAATCGGGACGGACGTCGACGAGGACGACGTCGCCCAGTTGCCGCAGGCCGCACAGGTGGGCGGCGGTCGCCCCCACGTTCCCCGCGCCGACGATCGTGATCTTGGCTCTTTTCAACATGACGACGATTCACTCCAGCGGTGTAAGACGGTTCGACCAAGTGAGTTTGGCGTTGGGGCCGATAATCTTAATGTAGGGCGGAACTCCGGTCCGCCCGTGTCGCATCGCGGGGACGAAACTCCTAGCCGACCGTTCGGAAGGAAAAGACGTCCGTCCCCGCGCCATTCCTGGGCGGACCGGAGTTCCGCCCTGCATTCGATCCACCGTCCCGACGATCGAAACGGTGCTAAGAACCGTTCAGCGTTTCGCCGTTTCGTACATTTCGGCGACCTTCGCCCAATTCACGGTGTTCCACCACGCGGCGAGGTAGTCGGGCCGACGGTTCTGATACTTCAAGTAGTAGGCGTGTTCCCAAACGTCGACGCCCAAAATCGCGTCGTGGCCTTCCGAGATCGGGTTGTCTTGGTTGGGAGTGCTGACGACCGACAGCATGCCGTCGTTGGAACTGACCAGCCAAGCCCAGCCGCTGCCGAAGCGGGTCGTGGCGGCGTCGTTCAGCTTTTTCTGAAAATTCTCGAACGAATCGAAGGCGGCGTCGATCGCCGCGGCGAGCTTGCCGTCGGGCTTGCCGCCGCCGGCGGGGCCCATGATGTTCCAGAACAGCGTGTGATTGAGATGGCCGCCGCCGTTGTTGCGAACGGCGTTGCGAATATCTTCCGGCACTTCATTGAGCGCGGTGAGCAGTTGGTCGAGGGTGCGGTCTTTCAGTTCCGGGTGCTTGTCGATGGCGGCGTTCAGATTCTTGACGTACGCCGCGTGGTGCTTGCCGTAGTGGATCTCCATGGTCTTGGAGTCGATGTGCGGTTCGAGCGCGTCGAAAGCGTAAGGAAGCGGCGCCTGCATGAAAGCCATGAAAAACCTCGCGTGCTGGTCCCGTCGTCGATCGTGCGGCCCGGTTGCCCGAACCGCTCCCGTCGCGGTCGTTGTAGGCAGGCCCCGCTCTCTTTCCAAAAAGGGGGTTCAATCGCGGGGGCGGCGGGCGGCCAAGCCGCATTCGATGGCGTAGGCGATCTCCGCCGGCGGCAGGATTTCCACGGCGGCGTCGATCGCGGCGGCCGCCTTCGGCATGTCGTAGACGACCGACGATTCTTCGTTCTGCGCGACGGTGTACCAGCCGCGGCGCCGCGCTTCCTTCAAGCCGTCGGCACCGTCCCGGCCCATGCCGGTCAGCAGGCAGGCGACGCCCCCCGCCGGCCAATGCCTCGCGGCGCTGAAGAAAAACTCGTCGATCGACGGCCGATAATACGCCTCGGCCGGCTCGCGGCGGTAGTCGAGCCGCTGGTCGGGGCGCACCACTAGATGGTCGGTCGAGGCCGCCAGGACGATACGTCCGGGCCGCAGCACGTCGCCGACGGCCGCCAATTCGACGGTCCGCTTCGCCTGCTGACTCAGCCAATCGGCCAGCCCCGGCGCGAACTCGGCGTCGACGTGCTGCACCAGCACGACGGCCGCGTCCAGGTTTTCGGGAAGCGCCGCGAGAATGACGGCCAGCACCGACGGCCCCCCCGTCGACGACCCGATGGCCACCATCCGCGGCAGGTCGCCCAGCGAAACGGCCGCCGTCGACGCCTCCGCCGGCCGGCGGTCGCGCACCCTCAGCACCTTCTCGGCGTTGGCGATCTTCGCCGCGAGCGGCAGCGATCCGTCGACCGTCCCGTTCACCCCAAGCACCGGCGTGACCACGGCGTCGAGCGCGCCGTGCCCCATCGCTTCGTAAACCCTGCTGATGTTGCCGGCCATCGTCGCCGTGACGATCAGAATGGGGCAGGGCGATTGTTTCATGATCCGGCGGGTGGCCTCGACGCCGTCCAAAACGGGCAGGACGAGGTCCATCAAAATCAGATCGGGCGGGTCCAGCCGGGCCTGCTCGACCGCCTGCGCGCCGTCGCGGGCGACCCACGCCACCTGGTGCAAATCGGCGTCCGTCACCACCCGTCGCAACGCCTCGACGGCCAGCGCCTTGTCGTTGACGATGGCGATTCTCATCGCTGGGGGGCTCGCGGCTGTACGTTGCGACCCATGGCGACGCCCTCGACGAATTCCATTCCCACGGCGGTCCCCGCCGACGGTTCAACCCACCGACCCGACCGCTTTTCTAGGAAGCGACGCCCGTCGCCGCATCGTCGATCCGCTACCCTCTTCGATGGAGGTGGCGGTCGATGATACGTTTGGAGGGGCACGTCGGGCGGGTGCGGACGGGTTGCTTCTCGCCCGACGGACGGCGGTTGTACACCGGCGGCGACGACGGCGCGGTTTGTTTGTGGAACTTGGACGACGGTTCGCTGGCGCGCCGTTGGTCGGCCGCCGATGCACCGCCGGCCCATCCCGACCGACAGGCGTTCGGTCTGGCGTTCGTCGACGGCGGCCGGCTGGCGGGTTACACCGCCCGCGGCCTGCGGTCGCCGTCGTCGATCGGACCGGTGGTGGTGTTGCTTGAACCGGGAGCCAGTCGGGCGCTGGTCGCCGATGGCGGCGACGACGAAATCGAACTAGACGCGCCGGCGTCGATCGTGGTGTCGCCGAACCGGCGCGACTGGCCGGCGGACGGCGACCAGGAACCCGTGTTTTGGCATCGAACGACGCTGGACGACGCGGCGCCGGCCTCCGAACCCCGCCCGCTTTTCGCCGCCGCGTTCGACGGTTCGTGCTGGGCGACGGCCGAGGCCGGCGAAGTCCGCACGACGGCGTGGCCGGGCGGCGAGCGGTTGGAGCGGGCGAGGCGGTTCAAGTCGCCGCCGCGGGCGCTCGCGCTGCGCGACGACGGCCTGGTCGCGGCGGCGGCAGTTGGGCGCGAGGCGGTGGTTTGGCCGGTGGGGGCGTTCGACGAACGCTGGACGCTGGTCGGGTCGCTCGACGTCGTCGCCGACGTGGCGTTCGCGCCGGGCGAAGTCGGTCGGCGGTTGTTGGCGACGGCGGGTCACGACCGTTCGGTCCGCTTTTGGGACGTGCAGGCGGGTCGGCCGACGGCAGTCTTCGATTGGGCGCTGGGCAAGATCGACTTCGTCACCTTCTCCCGCGACGGCATGCGCGTTGCCGCCGGGGGTTCCTCCGGCGCCGTCGTGGTGTGGGACGTCGAGATTTGCTGAAGTCTCCCGCCCGTTGCCCGTTTCCGAGGGGTTGAAAAAATAACGGTCCGGCGACGTAGAGACGCTGGGCGCGGGACGGAGGGACGATTGCGCGGGTGGACGTTTCATGACGACGATGGTCCAACGAAAACCGGGGCGCGCGAAGACCGGCGGGCGGCTACAATGCTTCGCGGTTCGCCAACCCGGAGGCGTGATGGAGCTGGAGCGCGTGTTTCTCGATTGGTCTCGGCCCGTTCTGCCGGCCGCCGCCGAAGACCTCGCCCGCCGCTATTCGCGCAAGAGCTTGGTCGACCTCGGCGGCGCGCTGGTGGTACTGGCGTCGGCCCGCGCGCGCCGTCGATTCGTCGAACTTCTTCTGGACGAAGCCGACGCTCTTAACGCCGCCCTCGCCCCGCCGCGTTTCGCCAGCCCCACGGAGCTGCCGGCCCTCCTGCTGCCGGCCCGTTTCGCCGACGGCCGCCGTCCCGCGCCGCCCGCCGCCTGTCGCTGGGCGTGGTGTGAAACACTGCGCCGCCCCGGCGCCGCCGACCTCGTGCGCGTGCTGCCTCATTCCCCGGCCGTTGACGACCATGTCGGCTGGGCGCGGCAGGGGGCGTTGTTCCAGCGGGTCTATGACCAACTTTCCGCGGCCCGCCGGTCTCTCGACGACCTCTGTGAACAGGCGGTCGGGGCCGACGGCGAAATCGAACGGTGGGCCGCCTTCCGCGCGCTGGCCGGAGTCTACCGCCGCCGACTGGCCGACGTCGGCCTTGTCGACCCCTACGAAGCCTGCGACCTGCTCGGCGCCCGATCCGACGAGGACGACCCCGACCTCTTCACTGACGAAGAACCGTTTCTCGACGCCGACGTCGAACCGCCGCCGCCCGACGAAGTCGGCGTCGCCGAGCCGTCGCCGTTCGTTGGCGACGTGGTGCTGTTGGCTCCGCTCGATTTGCCGCCGGCGGTGGCGCACCTTCTCGACCACGCCCGCGGCGGCAGTCTGCTGGCGTACGCCTTCGGTCCCGAACAGCTCGCCCACCGGTTCGATCGCTTCGGTCGGCCGAAATCGGCCGAGTGGCGCGACGATCCGCTGCCGCTGTCGACCGAACAAATGCGGCTCGTCGGCGGACCGGTCGACCAGGCCGCCGCCGGGGTGGCGTGGGCGCGGGAGCAGGCCGCCGCGCCGCTGGAAGACCTCACCATCGGCTGCGCCGACGACGAAGTGCTGCCCTACCTTGAACAGCAGGCGGCATTGGCGGGGCTGCCGTTGACGGTGGTCGCCGATCGGCCGCTGGTGCGAACGGCGCCGTATCGTCTGCTGCGGGCTGTCGCCGAGTATCTCGACAAACCCTATTTCCATTCGCTGGCGGCGCTGGTGCGCCACCCCGACCTTGACGGCGTCCTTCTCAAGCCGAAACCGACCGACCGCGTCGCTGGCGCGCCGACGATTGAATCGGTTCCCGATGCGTCGCCGGCGATCGTCGCCTACGTATCCAAGCCGGGCGGCTGGCTGACCGTGCTAGACGACTATCACGCGAAACACCTGCAGGCGGAAGTCGGGCGGGAATGGCCCGGCGCCCCCGCCGAGGTCGGCCGGCTGCGGCGACTGGCCGATGCGGTCGACCTGCTGCTCGGCGACCTGCGCCGGCCGGCCGCCGCCGCCAAGCCGACCGACGAGGTTTCCGAAGGCGACGGACCGATCCGCGCCGCCG
>JBOFFD010000296.1:0-2140 GCA_051648425.1 Planctomycetia bacterium | reverse complement strand
GCAGCACGCCCTTCGGAATCCGCCCGCCGATGGCCTGGTACTTTTCCGGCGTCTTTAGGAAGTCGACCACTTCGCGCAATTCTTCGACCGCTTCGTCGATGCCCGCCACGTCGTCGAAGGTGATGTGCAGGTCGTCCTGGGCGTACAGCTTGTGCTTGCTGCGGCCGAACGCCATCGCCGGGCCGCCGTTCGACAGCCGACGGAAGATGATGAAGAACGCGAACGTCACCACGGAGAGGACGACCAACATCCACAGGAACGACGGGTTGAGCGGCCCCGGTTCCTCCGGCGCCTGGTAGGCGACGTTGTTTTCCTCCAGAAGCGGAATCAGGTTCGGGTCTTCGCCGACGCCGTAGCGCGGGGTGCGGAAGTCACGGCCCTGGCGGCGGCCGGCGTCGTCGGCGACTTCCGTCCGCAGCTTCCCCAGGATTTCGGCGGGGGCCAGGCTGATCCGTTCGACCTGCCCTTCCTTGACGAGCCGCTTCATCCGCCCGTAGCCGATTTCGATCCGTTGTGTGAACCAATCGGGCGACTGGAAAAGCATCAAGACGACGGCCACGAGCAAGAGCGCCGGCGGAAGCCATTGACGCCAGCCGTCGCGCCAGGAAGTCTCACGCGGATTCTTTTTACGAGGTTCCATTCGCCGCACGTTCCCCGTCGGAGCCGTCGGCGGCGGATCGCGGCCGAAGACCGGCCCGTCGCCGCGCGACGAGAAAAATCAGTAACGCGGTCTTGCGCTAGCGGGCCGTCGACCGCGCCGCGCGTCCGTCGCCGTCGACCGCTCCCAGCCGTTCCGCCAGTTTACCCAGAAACTCCGCCCGTTGGATCGGTTTGGAGATGTAGTCGTCGCAACCGGCGTCGAGGCACTTCTTCCGGTCTTCCTGCATCGCGTGGGCCGTGAGCGCGATGATCGGAACCCGGAATCCCCGCTCGCGCAGGCGGCGGGTCGCTTCATAGCCGTCCATGACCGGCATCTGCATATCCATCAACACCAAATCGAACGACCGGCCCTCGGCCTCGGCCTGTTCGATTTCGGACAGCGCCGCCGTCCCGTTGTCGGCGAACCGCACCTCCAGCCCGGCCCCGCGAAGAAGGAACGCCAACAGCGTTTGGTTGTCCAATCCGTCTTCGACCACTAGCACGCTGCCAGTCATCCGGTCGACCGCCGGCGGCGGGGCGTCGGCGGCCGGGGTCTCCAACGCGGCGGCCTCGACGGCCGACAACGTCCGCGCTTCCGCCGGGGCCGACGTCGGCAGAGTCAAAGTGAACCGCGTGCCGACGGCCGGTCGGCTCTCGACCGTGATCGCTCCGCCCATCATTTCGCTCAGCCGTTTGCTGATCGCCAGTCCCAAGCCGGTGCCGCCGAACCGCCGCGACATCGACGGATCGACTTGATGGAACGGCTCGTACAGATGGGAAATCTGTTCTTCCGTCATGCCGATGCCGGTGTCTTGCACGCAAACCGTGAGGCGTTGCGTGGGCGGCCTACCGTCGGCGCCGTCCGCGCTCCGAGGCTCCACCGCCGTCGTGACCGTCACCGAGCCGGTTTCGGTGAACTTCACCGCGTTGGATACCAAGTTCAACAAAACCTGACGCAGGCGGGTCGGGTCGGTGAAAATGCGTTCGGGGATCGGCGTGGCGTACTGGACGGCAAGGGCCAAGCCCTTGTCAGCGGCGCGGCCGCGTAACGGCGCGACTACGTCGTGCAGGATGCTGGTCAGACGGACCGGCGTTTCTTCCAGATCGAGTTTGCCCGCTTCGATCTTCGACAGGTCGAGGATGTCGTTGATGACGTCGAGCAGGTGGCCGCCGTTGCGCCGGATCAGCGCCAGCGTTTCGTCGTCGCGTTCGGCGGCCGACTGTTGCAGCAGGACATCGGTAAAGCCCAAGATGGCGGTCATCGGCGTACGGATTTCATGGCTGACGTTCGCCAGAAAGGCGGTCTTCGCGCGGTTGGCGGCCTCGGCCGTCTCCTTGGCGGCGACCAGCGCTTCTTCCGCACGCTTGCGCGCCGTCACGTCGCTGGTCGTGCCGACGATCCGCCGCCCGCTGGCCAACGGGCCGGACTCGCGCACTTTGCCCCGACTCAGCACCCACACCCACTCGCCCGCCGCGTCGCGCAGCCGGTGTTCCTTTTCAA
>JBOFFD010000295.1:0-8813 GCA_051648425.1 Planctomycetia bacterium | reverse complement strand
AAGGAAGAGCGCAGTTACGCCCAACCCCAAGAGCGGTTCCACGGCTGCAAGTGGAAGTGGTTCAGCTTCGCCTTCAACGGCCAGTTGGCCAATTTCCACGACCTGGCCGCCGAACTGTTGGAAAAGGAATCCTACCACCTCACGCAGCGCACCGACACCGAAGTCATCATGCACTGCATCAGCTACGAGCTTCGATCGGAACGGCCCGATCTCATCGAGATGTTCCAACGCCTCGCGGCCAAGTTCGACGGCGCGTACAACCTGCTCTACCAAAACGCGATGGGCGAAATGGCGGCCGTCCGCGACCCGCTCGGCCTGCGCCCGCTGTGCGTCGCCGTCGACGGACCGCTGGTCGCCTTCGCCAGCGAAAGCGTCGCCCTCTTGAACCTGGGCTTCGAGAACATCCGCTCGATGGAACCGGGCGAA
This sequence comes from Planctomycetia bacterium, assembly GCA_051648425.1. Lineage (GTDB taxonomy): Bacteria > Planctomycetota > Planctomycetia > Kolteriales > Kolteriaceae > JBOFFD01. The sequence goes on along the minus strand of JBOFFD010000295.1, from coordinate 8,387 downwards.
ATCATCGTCATCGATGAAGACGGGACCATGCGCTGCGACCGCATCGCCCCCCGCCGGTCGAAGGCCCACTGCTTCTTCGAGTGGATTTACTTCGCCAACGTGGCCAGCGAACTCGACGGCGCCAGCGTCTACCAAACCCGGTCGCGGCTGGGGGTCGAACTGGCCCGCACCGAAACCTTGACGGTCGACGAAGACACCATCGTCGTGCCGGTTCCCGACACCGCCAAGGCGGCCGCCGACGCCATGGCGTACGAGCTGCGGCTGCCGTCGGTCGAGGGGCTTATCCGCAACCGGTACGTCGGCCGAACCTTCATTCAGGGGAACGACCGCGGCGACCGCGCCAGCCTGAAATACACGCCGCTGCGGCAAGTTTTGGAAGGCAAGCGGGTCATCCTCGTCGAAGACACCATCGTCCGCAGCACGACGATGAAGGCGCTGCTTCGGCACATGCGCGAGAAAGGCGGGGCGAAGGAGATCCACGTCCGCGTCGCCTGCCCGCCCATCATCGCGCCCTGCTTTTACGGGATCGACATGTCGACCGTCGGCGAACTGTTCGCGCCGAAATTCATGGGCGGCCACTTGCGCCTGACCGACGAAATGCAGCGTCGCATGGCCGAAACCCTCGAAGCCGACAGCCTGCGCTACCTACCGATCGAAGCGCTGCCCCGGGCGATCGGTCTGCCGAGCGAGATCCTCTGCCAAGCCTGCGTCACCGGCGACTACCCGACCGAAAAGGGGTCGCAACTGTACCAAATCGCCTTGAAACACAAGGGTGAACAGGAAGCCTACAGCCGCACCTACGAGGAATTGGCGGTGGCGTCGCAGGTCCGCTGAGGCCTCGCCCGGCGACGCCCCGGTGGCAACGCGCCTCTCCGCGTCTATAACCCACGGCGAAAGCGGAGGGTGCGTTCACGATGGAATATGTTCGAGAAGGCCGTCAGCGGGTCGTCGTCCGCGCCGTTCGGCCGACGATCGACGAAGGCCGGTTCGCCGTCAAGCGAGTGGTCGGCGACTGGATCCAGGTCGAGGCGTTGATCTTCGCCGACGGCCACGAAGACCTGGCGGCGGCCGTCTACTTTCGGCGCGAAGGAACCGGTTCGTGGCATTCCGCGCCGATGCTGCCCGTCGGCGACGACCTTTGGCGGGGGTCGTTCCAAGTCAAGGAGATCGGCCGCCACGAATTCGTCGTCCACGGCTGGATCGACCACTTCCACACCTGGCAGCGGCAGTTGCGAAAACGAGTGGAAGCCGGCCAAGACGTAGCCGTCGACCTTAAGATCGGCGCGCAGATTCTTTCCGCCGCCGCCGACCGCGCCGCCGACGGCGACCGGACCGTGCTTCAAAAAGCCGCCGCGCTGATTGCAAACGACGCTGACCGTCGAACCGCGCTTGAAGTCGCGTTCGGCGCCGACTTGGTCGAAGCCGCCGCCCGCCATCCCGCGCCCTACCAGCAGCTTCCCACGAAGACGACCGCGTTTCCCATCGACGTCGATCGGCCGACGGCCGCTTTCAGTTCGTGGTATGAAATGTTTCCCCGTTCCTGTTCGCCGACTCCCGGAAAACACGGCACGTTCGACGACGCCGCCGCTCGGCTGCCGTACGTCGCCGAGATGGGCTTCGACGTCGTCTACCTGCCGCCCATCCATCCCATCGGCGCGCAGTTCCGCAAAGGAAAGAATAATTCGCTGACGTGCGAGCCGGGCGAGCCGGGAAGTTGCTGGGCGATCGGCGGGAAGGCGGGCGGCCACAAGTCGGTGCTGCCCGAACTGGGAACCATCGCCGACTTCCGCCGGTTCGTCGCCGCCGCCGAGAAGCTGAACATCCACGTCGCGCTCGACGTCGCTTTCCAGTGTTCGCCCGACCACCCTTGGGTCGAGGAGCATCCCGAATGGTTCCGCCGTCGGCCCGATGGAACCATTCAGTACGCGGAAAACCCACCGAAAAAGTACCAAGACATCTACCCGTTCGACTTCGAGACGGCCGACTGGCAGGCGCTGTGGGAGGAACTGCGCAGCGTCTTCCTGTATTGGATCGAGCAGGGGGTGACGATCTTCCGGGTCGACAACCCGCACACCAAGCCGCTGCCGTTTTGGGAGTGGCTCATCCGCACGGTGAAGCAGACGCACCCCGAAACGATCTTCCTCGCCGAAGCGTTCACCCGGCCGAACGTTATGTACACGTTGGCTAAGATGGGTTTCACGCAATCTTACACTTATTTCACTTGGCGCACCGGCAAAGACGAGTTGGCGCAGTTCTTCACCGAAGTGGCGAATCCGCCGGTGAACGACTTCTATCGGCCCAACTTCTGGCCGAACACGCCCGACATCCTTCACGAGTTCCTTCAGACCGGCGGTCGGCGCGCCTTCGCGCTGCGGGTGGTGCTGGCGGCCTGCGGCTCGGCGAACTTCGGCTTCTACGGCCCGGCGTACGAACTGTGCGAGAACATCCCCGTGCGCCACGGCAGCGAAGAGTATCTCGATTCGGAAAAGTACGAGATCAAGTCGTGGGATTTGAAACGGCCGGATAGTCTGAAACCGTTGCTGACGAAACTGAACGCCATCCGGAAACAACACCCGGCGCTGCAGCGGGACCGTCACATGGTCTGTCACCGCACCGAAGGCGAGCATTTGTTCGCCTTCAGCAAGCGGACCGACGACTTCAGCGACGTCGTGCTGACGGTGGTGAATCTGAACCCGCACGGCTTTTCGGCCGGCGTGGTCCACGTCGATTCGGCGGCGCTCGGCCTGGGGCCGGACCAGACCTACATCGTCCACGACCTGCTCACCGGCGCGCGGTATGAATGGGGCTCGCGGGCCAACTACGTCGAACTGTCGCCCGATCGTCAGCCGGCCCACGTCTTTCACATCGAACGGTAGTCCGTCCGACTCCGCCGCGTTCTATCAGGCTTCCGGGTTGCGGTTGAACTTCGAGTACGGCAGCCGAACGCCGTTGACGGTGAACATGTCCGACCGCAGGTGCGGCGGCGGCTCGAAGCCCTTCGACGCCGCCACGGTGACGACGTCGTCCTGGTCGACGCCGTCGCCGCTGACCCCGACGCCGCCGACCAGTTCAAGGTCGCCGTCGCCGTCCAAATCCTTGTACAACGCCGCGCTTCCGGGGAAGAAGACGATGCCGCTCTGATTCAGGATGTTGTCCGGGTCGCGGAAGTTGGTGCCGGGGTTGAACGCGTCGTTGCCGAGAACGCTGTCGAACGCGGAGGCGGGCAGTTTGCGGCCGACGCTGAGGGCGGTTTCCGGATCGGCGCCGCCGTCGTTCAGGATGGAGTGCGGGCCGGGCGGGTTGCCGTCGATCCCTTCCGGGAACCGCGGCTGAGCGACGTAGCGGAACGTGCGGTTGGTGAAGGCGACGTCGTCCGGGATTCCATCGATCTGGTCGATGTCCTGCAAGGCGTCGCCGTCGGTGTAGTACGAGACGTTGCGGGCCTTGGCGACCGCCACGTCGATCGAGAAGATCGTGGCGTCGGGCATGCGGAAGAGGCCCAGCACTTCGCCCGTTTTGTCGGTGACGGCGAAGACCATTCGGGTGCGGGCGTCCAGCGGCAACCGGATCGCGGCGCGGGTGCGGTTGGCCTGCTCCACGCCCTGCGAGATGATCCGCATCACGTCCTGCCGAGTGATGCCCTCGCCGTCGTGCGGTTCGACCAACCAGCCTTCGGGGACCGAAACGCCGTCGGCGGACACGGTGCCGTCGGCGCGGATCGGCAGGTTCGTGCCGTTGTTCGGGTTGCCCTGCCTGAAGTTTCGGCCGAACTCGACGAGGCGTTCCAGGCCTTTGAAGCCGCCGGGGCCGAAGACGTCGAGCGTGATGCCGACGAGGTCGACGCGGCCGTTCGGCAGGTCGATGCCGGGAACCGGGGCGACGCCGCCCAGGTTGCCGATGCGTAGGTCGACGCCGTCGACCGGGCCGGGGTTGACCACGCCGGACGTGCCGTTGACGGCGGCGTAGGCGATGTACTCGGATTCGTAGCTGCGGTCGAGTTTGGTTTCGTCGAAGTCGGAACTGAGCGCCGAGTTTTCTTCGTTGGCGAAGCCGGTCTTGCCGGGGAAGAAGACGCCGATGCCGCCAACGACCTGGCCGAACTTGTAGATCGGAATGCCGCCGGGCAGTGTGCCGATGCCGCGGCTTTGCGAGTTGGGCGACGTACCGGAGACGAAGCCGTAGGAGTCCGGAGCGACCAGCTTGTTGGCGTCCGGAATTGAATCGGGAATGAACTGCGGGTCGACGTTGAAGCGTTCCGCGAGTTGGACGTCGTCGGCCGTTCCCTTGATGCGGTCGGCGCCGGGGTGGAAGGTCGAGTCGCGGTTGGTGTGTTCGATGGCGAAGAGGTCGACCTGCGGGGTGAACGAAATCCGGGGCGGAAAATGGCCGCCGGTGCCGATTGGCGCGACGAAACCGGGTCCGCGATTGACCGAATCGGGATTGGTGATCGACGGATCGCCTTCCACTTCGCGCTGGGTGATGGTCGACTGGCTGATGAACTGAATGGTGCGTGAGGTCAGCGGAGCGCCGCCGTTGGCGAAGAAGGCCGCGGTGCGGGCCTTGGCAAGTGCGCCGTCGACGGCGAAGGTCAGTTTCTCCGGATCGGTGGTCAAGATCGGCGAGACGCCGTCTTCGACCCTAACACCCAAAATGCGTCCCGAACGGTCGACGATGGCGATGATGGCGTCTTCGGAATCGGTGGCGGCGGCCGCCCGGTCGAGGAGTTGTTCGACCTCGGCGGCGAGAAGGTTTTGCACCGTCTGCGGCAGTTGATTGATGATCTGGTCGCCGTCGTCCATTTTGACGGGGTTTTCCAGATTGTTCACCGAGTAGATCTTATCTTTGCCGGCGCCGCCGTTGTAACTGTTCATTCCCAGTCGGCCGAACAGTTTGTCTTCGCCGTCGTTGCCTTCGAGTTGATCGTCGCCTCGGCCGCCGACTAAGACGTCGTCGCCGGACCCGCCGGAAATCACCGCTCGGACGGCGGCTCCCAGGTTGGATACCAGCTTGTCGTTCCCCGCACCGCCGCTGAGCCGCACCGGCAGAGCGACGCTGCCCGCGATGGAGACCTGGTCGTTGCCGCCGCGGCCGTTGACGGCGATTCGGCTCACGCCGGCGGTCGGTTGGGCTCCGATCTGAACGCCTTTCTCAAAGACGACGAACTGGTCGTCGCGGCGCTCGATGCGCAGGACGTTCGAGCCGCCGTCGCCGACGACGTTGAGGATTCCGCCCGCGAAGTTCAAATCCACCGCGGGAACTTCGCGCTGTTCTAAGGTTTCCACACGGAAGAGCCGCGCCGGCGCGGCGTCGACGTTGGGGCCCATTCCTTGTTCCTTTTGATTCCGCGTCGATTTCCGCATGTTTCAGCCCTTCCTTGTCCGGGCGCGCCACCGAAAAGGCACGCCGACCGGTCGCCTGTCGACTCGAATCACAGGCCGCCCGATCGCGGCGCGAAGCGAGAATGCTCCACTAGGATCATCGGAAGATGGGGGCACGAAACTTCGGCATATCCCAAACAATCGGCAACTTCGGCGGGATCGGTGTTTCCCTAAAGGACCGCGCAACCGGATTCCGAATAACGCAACGAGGGATGTCGTTCTCGCTTAGAATTCCCGTTCGCAGGTTTGGCGGTGGATTCAACCCGCGGAGGCCGATCGATGAAAGCTAACCGGCGCCTACTCTTATCATGCCTGGGAACTCTGTTCCTTGGGGCGGCGCCGGTTGCGGCGCAGGCTCCCGTTGGAAGTCCAGGCGCGGAAAGGCTTCCGCCGCCCGGCGTCGAAGTCCCGGTCGCCGAACCAACGGCGACCAACGGCGTCGCGGCCGTGGAACGCGAACGCGGCTTCCTGCGCTCGCCAGAGCTGATGGACCAGCCGACCGTCGACCCGAAGTACGTCCCCAAGGGGATCGACATCGAAGAAGGGCCGTTCCTTCGCACGGTGATGGACCCGCCGCTTGGCTACACTGGTCGGTCCGGCGTGCTGCCGCGAGAATCACAGTCGTCCAGCGACTACATTCCGGTCGAAGACCGCTGGCGCCTGGGCTTCATGGAGTGGGACCGCTACCCGTCGACGCCCGAAAGTGAAGACGCGCCGTCGACGCTCGGCCACTGGTGGGACCCGTTCAACCAAAACGTACTGAAGGGCGACTACCCCATCATCGGGCAGCACACGTTCTTCATCGTCACCGCCACCATGCAGGCGCTGACGGAAGGCCAACAGCTGCCGACGCCCACCACGCCGTTCGAGAGCACGCTCGAACCGTTCCAGAACGAATTCTACGGCAATCCGAACCGGCTCTTATACCAGCACTTCTTCCGTTTGTCGGCGGAAATCAACCACGGCGACGCCGGCTTCAAGCCGCTCGACTGGCGCATCAAGGTGACGCCGGTCTTCAACGTCAACGTGCTGGACAGCAACGCCCTCGCGGTGACCAACCCCGACGTTTCGCGGGGCACGTTCCGCGGCCGAACCTTCACGGCGCTTGACGAATGGTTCTTTGAAACGAAACTCTTCGACCTCAGCGGCGACTACGACTTCGTCTCGCTGCGGCTCGGCTCGCAGTTCTTCGTCAGCGACTTCCGCGGCTTCATCTTCAGCGACACCAACCGCGGCGCCCGCGTCTTCGGCAACCGTCTTTCCAACCGCGAGCAGTTCAACTTCGTCGTCTTCGACCAGACGGAGAAAGACACCAACAGCGAACTGAACAACTTCCGCGACCGGTATCAGAACGTCGTCATCGCCAACTATTACCGGCAGGACTTCCTGTTCCCCGGCTACACGCTGTCGCTCAGCGGACACTACAACAACGACCACGGCGTCACGCGGTTCGACAAGAACCGGAATCTGGTGCGCCCCGACCCCGCCGGCGTGTTTCAAGAACACGAAGTGAATGCGTACTACCTGGGGTGGGCGGGCGACGGCCACATCGACCGCATCAACATCAACCATGCGTTCTACTGGGCGCTGGGCACAGACAGCATGAACCCGATCGCCGGCCGACCGGTGGACATCAATGCTCAGATGTTCGCCTTGGAACTTTCCTACGACCGCGACTGGGCGCGCTTCCGCACCTCGTTCTTCTACGCCTCCGGCGACAACACCGTCGGCGACGGCAAGGCCCAAGGGTTCGACGCGATCTTTGAAAATCCCAACTTCGCCGGCGGCGAGTTCAGCTTCTGGCAGCGGCAGTCGCTTCGCTTGTTCAGCGTGAACCTGACCAACCGCGGCGCCCTCGTCCCAGACCTGTCGGCGAGTAAGATTCAGGGGCAGGCGAACTTCGTCAACCCCGGCCTGCAACTGTACAACTTCGGCATCGACTTCGACATCACGCCGAAGCTGCGCATGATCAACAACGCCAACTTCATTTGGTTCGATGAAACCGACGTGTTGGAACAGTTCACGTTCGACGGCGACATCGCTCGCCAAGTCGGCGCCGACCTCAGCGTCGGTTTCGAGTACCGGCCGTTCCTGAACAACAACGCCATCATTCTGTTCGGCATGGCGGGCCTGCTGCCCGGCAGCGGCTACCGCGACCTCTTCGACGAGTTCGACGGCGACGCCGAAGTGCCGTTCGCCGGCTTCGTGGAAATGGTGTTGACGTACTGATTGGACGGAAGTCGAAAAATACACACTTGGTCGCCCCGCCCACGTTGTCGCGTGGTCGGGGCGACCGAGTTTTCACATTTCAACCATGGACTTCGATCTCGCCGAAATGCTCGATCGACGGATGCCGATGGTCCGACGGCTGCGGCGCGTTGCCGGGTCGCAGCAGTAGGGCGGTCCGCACACCGACGGCGGCGGCGGCGTCGAGTTCCGCGGCCACGTCGCTGAGAAAGAGAATCTTACTCGGCGGCAAGCCGTAAGACGCCGCGATCGCGCGGTAGCTGTCGGCTTCACGCTTCGGTCCGGTGGTCGTATCGTAATGGCCGTTGAAGAACGGCAGCAGGTCGCCGAGTTCGGTGTAGCGGAAGAACAACTTCTGCGCGGCGACGCTGCCGGACGAGTAGATGCGGACCTCGAGGCCGGCGTCTTTCCAGCGAGCCAGCGCCGGCGGCACGTCGGGGTACACGTGCGATTTCAATTCGCCGTTCTCATAGCCGGCGCGCCATAAGACGCCTTGCAACTCTTTAAGACCGGTCGCTTTGACGTCGCCGTCCATGAGCCGCAGCACTTCGGCTTCGACGCGGGCGGACCGCTCTTCCGGTGAAACCCCGTGCAACCAGGCGTCAAGCGAGTCGGCGCCGGCGTCGCGGGCGATCAATTCCACCGCGCGTTGGACGTCTGCGTCCGACCAGCGGGCGGCGAGGTATTCACCGGCCGTCCGCCGCGCGTAAGGAAAAAGGACGTCGACCACGAATTGGATCGACGACGTGGTTCCCTCCACGT
>JBOFFD010000294.1:0-1594 GCA_051648425.1 Planctomycetia bacterium | reverse complement strand
CGCATCGATCGACGTGCTGCGGATCCCGGCGTCAATTCGTTTGGGAACTGGGGGCCGGTTTCGGCGGCGTCGCCTTGACCGCGCTGTTGGAGAACGACGGCTTCTTCGCCCGTCAAGCCGCCGCGAACGCGCCGACGCCCGTGGGGGCCGTCGGCCAGCCGATGGTCGACGCCGGGCTGAATCCGCTCGCGCCGAAGGCGTCGCACTTTCCCGGCAAGGCGAAGTCGTGCATCTTTCTTTTCATGTACGGTGGTCCGTCGCAGATGGATACGTTCGACTACAAACCGGAGCTTCAGAAGCGCGACGGCCAGGCGGTTCAGATGGAAATCCGCCGCCGCAGCGTGCAACCTTCCAAATTGCTGGCCAGCAAACGGAAGTTCAAACAGCACGGCGAATCGGGCCTGTGGTGTTCAGACGCCCTTCCGCACCTCTCAAAACAGATGGACAAGCTGGCGGTTCTTAAATCGCTGTACTCCGACTCGTTCGTCCACGGGTCGGCCATGCTGCAAATGAACAGCGGGCGAATTCTGCAGGGCTATCCGTCGCTGGGAACCTGGCTGGGCTACGGCCTGGGCAGCGCGAACCAGAACCTGCCGGGCTACGTGGTGATGCTCGACCCGCGCGGCGGGCCGATCAGCGGCGCGCAAAACTGGTCGAGCGGCTTCATGCCGGCGGCCTATCAGGGAACCGTCTTCCGCGCCAGCGGCAACCCCATTCTGAATTTGTCCACGACCGACGGCGCCACGCCGGCCATGCAGCGGTCGCAGATCGACGCCCTGCACGCGCTCAACGTCGGCCATATGACCGACCGTCCGGGTTACAGCGAACTGCAAGCGCGCATCGCGTCGTACGAACTGGCGTACCAGCTTCAGTCGGCCGCCCCGGAAGCCCTCGACTTGGCGAGCGAGCCGGAACGCACCAAGGAAATGTACGGCATGAACGACCCCGTCCCGAACCATCCGCTGTCGGTGGGGCCGGCGCCGTTCGGCCGACAGTGCCTCATCGCGCGTCGGCTCGTCGAACGCGGCGTTCGGTTCGTGCAGATCTATCACGGCGGCGGCCACCAACAGCAGAGCTGGGACGCCCACCACGGCGTCGAGGAAAATCTGAAAATCCACTGCCCGGAAATCGACCGTCCGATCGCGGGCCTTTTGCAAGACTTACAGGAACGCGGCCTGTTGGACGAAACGCTGGTCGTCTGGGGCGGCGAGTTCGGTCGGCAGCCGGTGGTGCAGGGGGCCGGCGACGGCCGCGACCACAACCCGAAGGGTTTCACTTACTTCATGGCCGGCGGCGGCGTCAAGCCGGGCGTCAGCTACGGCGAAACCGACCCGCTCGGCCACGAGGCGGTCGTCGACCGCCGCCACATCCGCGATTTGCACGCCACGATCTTACACCTCATGGGCCTGGACCATGAAAAACTGACCTACTTCTACGGCGGCCTGAACCACAAACTGACCAGCGTGCAGCACGCCGAAATCATCCAACCGATCCTGGCCTGACGTCCCCGGCTTTTTACTGAGGAACAGGTTGATCTTTCCGCCGCCGACGGTGGATCAATCGTCATTCAGAGCCCGAAGCGTCAGCGAAGGTC
>JBOFFD010000293.1:0-3132 GCA_051648425.1 Planctomycetia bacterium | reverse complement strand
TCGGAATAGCCGCGCGGATCTTGATACTCGTCTTGCACGATGCACCTCCCGGTGTTGAACCCCGCTCGCCGCGAAGTATTATAGGAAACCGGTCGCGATCGAAAACTTACCGACTTACATCCGTGCCGGCGTAATATGTCCTTCATGATCCAGCGTTTGATCGGGTCGCACATCGATTTCGTCGTCGAAACGGCGGAAGACCTTGGGCGCGTGAAGGCCGACCCGACGCAGATCGGCCAAGTCCTTCTGAATCTGACGGCGAACGCCCGCGACGCCATGCCCGACGGCGGCCGCCTCGTCGTGAAAACCGCCAACGCCGAGTGGCTCGAAGAAGATCCTCTTCGACCGTCCGACGTCAAACCCGGCCGCTACGCCGTCCTTTCCGTCGCCGACACCGGCACCGGCATCGCCCCCGACGTTCTGCCCCACCTCTTCGAGCCGTTCTTCACCACGAAACCCGTCGGCGAAGGGACGGGGCTGGGCTTGGCCACCGTCTACGGCATCGCCAAGCAAAGCGACGGCCACGTCGACGTCGCCAGCACCGTCAACGTCGGCGCCGTCTTTCGTTTGTTCCTCCCGTTGATCGAGGAACACGCCGTTTCCCAGACCCGCGGCGAATCGCGACCGAGCGTTCGTGGGAACGAAACCGTCCTTCTCGTCGAAGACGAGCCGATGGTCATGGAGATGACGGCCTTCGTCCTTCAGCAGAACGGCTATGAAGTGTTGACCGCGTCGAACGGAATGGAAGCGATCGCCGTCGTCGAACGGTGGGCGCGGCCGATCGAGCTCTTGTTGACCGATCTCGTCCTGCCGCGGATGTCAGGCCGCGAACTCGCCGCGCGACTGAACCAACTCAAGCCGGATCTTAAAGTTCTTTTCATGTCCGGCTACACCGAGGTTGAAGTCTTGCAGAAAGGACTTGAGGCCGGAGCGGTCGACTTTCTCGCGAAACCGTTCTCCCTCGAAGCCTTGACCTTGAAGGTCAGGGAAATCCTGGATCGATAGTGAAGGAACGGCGTCACTCGCCGATGACCTTCACCAACACCCGCTTCGATCGACGACCGTCGAATTCTCCGTAAAACACCTGCTCCCAAGGGCCGAAGTCGAGCTTCCCGGCGGTCACCGCGACGACCACCTCCCGACCCATTATCTGACGTTTCATATGGGCGTCGGCGTTGTCTTCGCCGGTGCGGTTGTGCCGATACGTCTGCGGCGAGGCGTCAAACGGAGCCAGCCGTTCCAGCCACTTCTTATAGTCCTCATGCAGCCCCGATTCGTCGTCGTTGATGAAGACGCTGGCCGTGATGTGCATGGCGTTGCACAACAGCAGGCCTTCCCGCACGCCGCTTTTCTGAACCAGCGCAGCGAGCGTCGGCGTGATGTTGAGGAACCCCATCCGTTCGGGGATGTTGAACGTCAAGTATTCCGTCAGCGACTTCACGCCGAATCTCCGATCGTGTCAAACCCGTCGACTCTAAGAGAACGATCGCGGCAGTTCGCCGTGCGGCGGCAGTTTCACCACCTGCACGCCGGCCACGCGGCTGTCGGCGCGGATCTCGGCGAGCGCCGCTTCCGACGGTTCGTTGTCGACCGCCAAGACGGCGATCGCGTTGCCGCCGGGATCTTTCCGCCCGACGGTCATCTGCGCGATGTTGACCTCGTGCCGTCCCAGGATCGTTCCGATGAAGCCGATGAGGCCGGGTTTGTCTTGGTGGACGTACACTAAGAGCGTCCCTTCCAGGAACGAATCCATGCGGTAGGGGCCGAGCCGCACCAGCCGGTTGAAACTGGCGCCGCGGGTGGTGCCCCACGCCTGGAACGAGCCTTGGTCGTGAAAGACTTCCGTGCTTAAGAGGCTGGAGAAGTCCGACGATTCGGAGCTTGTTTGTTCGACGATTTCAATGCCGCGTTCCTCGGCCAGCACCATCGCGTTGACGAGATTCACTTCTTCTTCGAGCGCGCCTTCCAAGAGGCCCATCGCGAAGCTGGCGGTGATGAGTTTCGTCTTACGCTTGGCGGCGTCGCCGCGGTATTCGACGACCGCGCGTCGGACCCCGCCGCGCGACAACGCCAACTGAGCCTGCAACATGCCGAGCCGCCGCGCCAAGTCCAGGTATCGCTGCACGTCGCGCATTTCGGCGGCGTCGACCGCCGTGACGTTCACCGAAAAACGTACGTTGCCGTTGCTCAGAAAGTCTGAAATGAGTTGGGCCGCTTCGATCGCGACGTTCAGTTGCGCCTCGGCGGTCGACGCCCCCAGGTGCGGCGTGACGACGACGTTCGGCAGCTTAAAGAACGGCGAGTCGGTGATGGGTTCCTGGGTGTAGACGTCGAGCGCCGCACCGGCCAAATGACCCGATTGCAACGCTTCGAGCAGCGCCGGTTCGTCGACGATCCCGCCGCGGGCGCAGTTGACCACCATCGAGCCGCGCCGCAATTTGGCGATCTGAGACGCACCAACCACGCTCTGCGTTTCATCGGTAAGCGGCACGTGGACCGTCAGAATGTCGACGCGCGGGTACACGTCCTCGATGTTGGCGACCAGTTCGACGCCCATCTCGGCCGCCTTCTGCGCCGACAGAAACGGGTCGTAGCCGACGACTTTCATTTCCAGGCCGATCGCGCGCCGGGCCACCGCCATTCCGACCCGCCCCAGTCCTAAGACGCCGAGCGTCTTACCCGCCAATTGCGAACCGACCAGCTTGCTGCGGTCCCACCGGCCGGCGCGTAGGCTGGCGTCGGCCGCGGGGATGTGCCGCGACAGCGCCAGAATCAAGGCGATGGTGTGTTCGGCGGTGCTGAGGGTGTTTCCGCCGGGGGTGTTCATCACCACGACGCCTTCGCGGGTGGCGGCGGGGACGTCGATGTTGTCGACGCCGACGCCCGCCCGCACGATCACCTTCAGCCGCTGCTGACCTTTTAGGGACTCGGCGGTGAGGGTGGTGCCGCTGCGGACGATGCAGCCGTCAACCTCGGCCAGCGCGGCCCGCAGCGCGTCGCCTTTCAGTTTTTCCTTCGTCACCAGTTCGACGCCCGGCGTCCGTTCCAGAATCGCCAAGCCCTCGGCCGGCAGTGGATCGCAGATCAAAATGCGTTTCATCGAGCCGTGGTCCCGTCTTAGAAAATCGTGTC
>JBOFFD010000292.1:0-7898 GCA_051648425.1 Planctomycetia bacterium | reverse complement strand
ACCCGCCCCTGCGCCGTCTTACTCTTCCGCATCGGCCAACTGAACGATCGCCTGCGCCCGCAGCACGAACTTCAACGTGGCGAGGTCTCGCACCGACTTGACGTTGAACGCCGCTTTCAAGTGTTCGGCGTCGCCTTCGGAAACGCCCTCCAACGCCGTGAGCGGCGCGTCGGCGACTTCGCTCAGCTTCTTGGTTTCATACTCTTTCTTCAGCGCTTTGTTGATGTTCACGGGTCGGACTCCGACTATACGCGGCTGAGAACGTTGAGATGAGGATAACGCGGCGTTGCTGGATCATCCCGCGCCGACGGCGGGCCGTCAATGGAACTCGGCCCAGACCGCGGGTGGGCGTCGCCCGCACGGACGGTACAATCAGACTTGCTTTCCGTCGGGTCGGACGGTTGTTTCTTCCGATCGGCCGGGGAACCTTCGGCCAGGCGGTCGCGTCTAAGAACAATCGCGCTCGGCGGTTCGAGTGAGCCGCCGGTTCATCTGTGATTCCGAGACGGAAACGATCTTGTATGATGAACGCGCGTGGTGCGGCGACGGTCGTCGGTCTTACACTGCTGGCGGCGGCGGGTTCCTGGGCGGAAGCGCCCGTCGCCGATTGGCAACCCGACGACGCCGGCTACCGCGCCGTCGCGCGCACCTTCTTCGACGCCCACTGCATCGCCTGTCACGGGCCGGTGAAGCCGAAAGGCTCTTTCCGCGCCGACGACGGGCTGTCGAACGATTTCCGCGACCCGGCCACCCGCGCGAAGTGGGCCGAGGTGGTCAACGTCCTCAACAGCCACACGATGCCGCCGGAAGGCAAAAAGCAGCCGGCCGACGCCGCAGTCGCGGCGGTCGTCGACTGGATCGCCGCCGAGACCGCGCGGGCCGACTTGGCCCGCCGCGACACCGCCCCGGTGCTGCGCCGACTGACGCGCGACGAATACCAAAACACGATCCGCGATTTGACGGGCGTCGACTACGACGCCTCCGGCTTCCCGGCCGACCCGCCGGCCGGCGGCTTCGACAACAACGCCCGCGCCCTCACGGTCTCGCCGTTGCACGTCGAACTGTACGCCGCCGCCGCCGGTAAGATTCTCGATCGCGCGTTGATCGACGGCCCCCGGCCGAAAACGATCCGCTGGCGTTTCGACCCGAAGGTCGTCCCCGGCGACAGCCGCCGCGTCAAACTCGACGACGCCAACCCCGACGCCATCCTCAACGGCGGCAACAACACGGAGGTCGGCGACTTCGTCCGCGTCCGCAGCGAAGCTTGGGACAAATCGGTCGACGCCCGCAACTTCAAGGCGCCGGTCGACGGCGACTACGTCGTTCGGCTGCGGGCGGCGGCGCGGGTGCCGGGCCGGGAAGAAGTGGTCGCGAAGGCGGAAAACTATCTCGCCAAGCGGCGCGACGATCAGAACGTCGAAAACCCGAAGGGTAAGATGTACGCCGACGAAGCCTACGCGCAAGACTTGGAGCATTTCCGCGCCGACCCGATGTACGACTACGGCCCGCCGCGGGTGAAGCTGGTGCGGCAGTTGGGGTCGCAACCGCGGACGGTCGCCGAGTTCGACGTCGCCGCGCCGGTCGACAAGCCGGAGGTCTATGAAACCCGCGTGCGTTTCACGACGGAGTCGGCCGGTCTTCGTTTCGACAACGTGTACAACGTTCCGAGGGTTTTGGAAAACTTCTGGTGTCAGACGGGCGACGATTTCGCCCGGCCCGAACTATTCGTCGATTGGTTTGAGATTGAAGGTCCGCTGTACGATTCGTGGCCGCCGTCCAGCCACGCCGGAATTCTTTTCGACTCGCCGCTGATGAAGACCGACGAACGGACGTACGTCCGCGAGGTGCTGGCCCGGTTCCTGCGGAAGGCGTATCGTCGCCCGATCAATCCCGAGGAAGTCGACGCCAAACTGACCCTCTTCGACGGCACCCGTAAGGAATCGCCGTTCTTAGAGGCCGTCAAGCTGCCGCTGGTCGCCATCCTGGCGTCGCCCCACTTCTTATTTCTGATCGAAGAGGGAACGGACGAAGCGTCCGACGGCCCTCGGCCGCTCAACGACCACGAACGGGCGGCCCGTCTGTCTTACTTCCTTTGGGCGACCACGCCCGACGACGAACTATCCCGACTCGCCGACGCCGGCGAGCTGAAAAGCCGCGCCGAACTGCTTCGTCAGACGAACCGCCTGCTCGCCGACGCGCGGTCGGCCGCCTTCGTCGAACGTTTCGCCGGCCAGTGGCTCGGCTTGGGTCAAGTCGGAGCCAATCCGCCCGCCGAAGACTTGTATCCCGCCTACGACCGTCACTTTGAAACGTCGATCGTGGCCGAATCGCAGCAATTCTTCGCCGAGGTGTTGCGACACGACCTCGACGTCTTCAACCTCGTCCGCAGCGACTTCGTGGTCGTCAACGAACGGCTCGCCCGCGCCTATCGTATTCCGGGCGTTAATGGCGACCGGTTCCGCCGCGTCGACGTACCCGCGGGCGTGCGGCGCGGCGTCATCCCCACCCAGGCGTCCATACTGACGGCCACCTCCAACGGCACCCGCACCTCGCCCGTCAAACGGGGCGTCTGGATCATGAAAACCCTGCTCGGCGCCGACCCCGGTCTGCCCGTCGCCGACGCCGGCGAAATCGCCGCCAAGGTCGACGGAATCGACAAGGCCACCGTCCGCAAGCGGCTGGAAATCCACCGCACCCGCGCCCAGTGCGCCCGCTGCCACAGCCACATCGACCCGTTCGGCTTCGCCCTGGAAAACTACGACGCCGCCGGCCTCTGGCGCGACCAGGAAGGGTTTGGCTACAAGGGCCGGGTCGAACGAGACGACCCGGCCGTCGTCGCGACCTCCACGCTGCCCGACGGCACGACGGTCGACGGCGTCGCCGGCCTGCAGGCCGCCGTCTTAAAGCGCGGCGACGACTTCCTACGCTGCCTGGCGACAAAGCTCCTGACCTACGCCCTCGGCCGGGAACTGGGCGTCGCCGACCGCACGATGGTATTGGCGGCCGTCGACCACATGAAGCAAAACCGTCGAACCCTGCGGTCGCTCGTCGAATTCACGACGACGTCGGAAGCGTTTCACTCGAAATGACCGTGAAACGATCGCGGATGGGCGTCGCCGTCAAGCTCTCAGGTCGAGTTGGGAAAAGATGAAATTCGTTGGTCCGATGCGTTCGCCCGCGGCTTGTACATGTCTTCCTTCGCTTTGGTCAATACGCTGGAAAGTTCGGCGATGGAAGGCGCGATTTCCCGAAGTCGTTCGACGTCATGATTCTTGAAAGCCGACACGATGTCGCGGAACGGGTTGCGGCTCTCGTCGCCGCTCGCGCCCCGATAATGATCGTTCCAGGTCGACGCCACCCATTCCAACCATTTCTCGTGGAAAAACTGTCGATAGACGAACTCTAAGAAATCGACGACGACGTTCGTGGAGCATCCGCCGTCCAGCGCCGTTCGAAGTGGTCCGTCGGGACTAAAGTGTACATGGGGGAAAGGATGGGTTCCAATCGGACCGAGCGTATTGTAATCCAAGTCGAGGCGGAGGTAGTAAGGGTCGGCGACCGACTTCCAATCGCCTTGGAGTTCTTCTTCGGACAAGTCGAAGTAGTCTCTGAGGCTGCATTCGGTCTTCAAAATGTTGATCGACGCGAAGTCCAGTTCGTCCGGCGACCTCCAGGAAACGACTCCGAACGCTGCCAGATTCTCTTCCAAGGACCATTCGTCCAATCGATCTATTCCACCTGGAACCGACTCAAGGACGCAGCGACGGAACCAATGATGCATCGATTCCAATCCTTGGAATCGCAGCGTCGACTGCTTCGCCCTTTCAGGAAACGCCCGCGTCCCGTTCGGGGAGTCGTTCGGCGATAGACATGCGAGTAGAACATCGACTCCCGTGGAGAAGGACCGCGTGTTCCAATTCAAGCGGACCTCCGAACGAAGTCTTGATAGTCGTTCATGTCTCGCGGCTCCCGCCGTCCGGAAAGAAAGGGCCGAAGCTCCTCAATGTTCTCCGCCAGAAACAACTTCGAGCAAAAATCAGGATTCTGGCTCACCGGCTTCCCGAAGTTCATTCGAACGGCGTGGACGATGCTGAGTGGAAGATTCGTGACGTCGTCCCGCAGCGCGGCGAAGCGGCGCTGTTCGCCGATCCGCCGGGCGGTTTCACAGTAGAGCGGTTCGATGGTCGCTCCGCAGGCTTCGCGCAGCGCGTCGTGCAGCAATTCGCAGAAGGCGTCGTAAGTTCCGAAAGTGCGAAAACGCAGTCCTGGCAACGATCGAATGAGATCCTCCTTGAGAGTATCGTCGATCACGCCGTCGTAAACGGCGTATTTCTTCGACAGTCCGACCTTGGGCAACAGCGGCAGCAGACGTTCGAGGGATTCGGGATTCATGCCGAACCGGGCCGCCGCGGCATTCAGAGGCGACAATCGCTGCGACTCAAGAAAGGATTCGAATGCATAGCGATTCACACGCCCGGCCGGGCACTCCGCGACCTTCGTCGTCGATTTCCAAATTCTGAAATCGTTGTTCAGCCTGTCGTCGAACGGCACGGGGACGCCGTACAACTCCTTCAGAAAGGCTTCTTCCGCGCAGGGGGTATTCAAGTTTTCAATCCGCCGCCTTTCGATAACATTCATAGGGCCTTCCTTTTCCGAAGGATTCGCAGACTCTTCCCGAGGCGGTTTCCAGGTCGACTCGAACTTCCTTGCCGACCGCATCACCCCTGGATTGATATACTGACTTCCGTCTCATCGCTCAACGGCCGCACGGCGGGAGTCGAGCGTCGAGTGGTTCTGCCGAGGAGGAAACGATGCACCGAACGATGAACCGCCGCCGAGTGCTTCGCGGGTTGGGCGCGAGCGTGTCGCTGCCGTTCTTAGACGCGATGCTGCCCCGCGCGGGGGCGGCGCCTTCGACGTTCATCCCGTGGGAGCGGTCGACCGCCGCCTATCCACGAATGATCTGCTGCTATGTGCCCAACGGCGTGAACATCGTCGAATGGGTGCCGAAGGACTCAGGCGAAAACTATACACCGTCGCCGACGCTTTCGGTTCTTAAAGACGTGCGCGACGAATTCACCGTCGTTTCCGGTCTGGGTCATCCGAACTCGCCCGGCGGACACTTCGGCGCCGACACTTGGCTCACCGGCGCCGACCTTAAGAGCCGGCCCGGCGCCGACTACACCAACTCGACGTCGTTCGACCAAGTGGCGGCCGGCGCGCTGGCCAAGGCGACCCGCTACCCGTCGCTGCAACTGTCCGAACAGTCGGGCACCGGCGGCGCCGGTCATTCGCACACGCTGTCGTTCGATCGCAACGGCACGCCGTTGCCGGCCGAGAACTCGCCGCGCCGCTTGTTCGAGCGACTGTTCGTGCCGGAGCCGGCCGGCGACCGGAAGGCCGCCCTTCGCCGTTATGCCGAACGGCGGTCGATTCTGGACGACGTCGCCGCCGAGGCGAAGGCGCTCGACAAACGGTTGGGAATCGAAGACCGCCGTAAGATGGGCGAATACTTACAGTCGGTGCGCGACACCGAACGGCAGGTCGCCCGCCTGCAAGGATGGATCGACGTCCCCAAGCCGACCGTCGTCGCCAAGGGCTTGCAACTCGAAAGCCAATCGAGCAACGCGCACGATCGACCGATGTGGCTCGACGTCATGCTGGAATTGGCCTACCTCTCGTTCGCCACCGACGCCACTCGCGTCATCACCTTCGAGTGGTCGCGCGAAGCCGGCGGCTTCGGCGGCGGCGGCGAGAACCACCATGAATTGTCGCACCACGACGGTAGCGCCGAAAAACTGGCCAAACTGGCTCAGATCGACCGCTTCCATCTTAGTCGGCTCGACCGCTTCCTTAAGATGATGCGCGACACCCGCGAAGGCGACGGCCGCATGCTCGACCGCACCGCCGTCCTCTACGGCTCTGGCATGAACTCCGGCTCGGCCACCGGCGACCACTCGCCGAAAAACCTGCCGCTGCTGGTCGCCGGCGGTCGGGCGCTCGGCTTCAAGCACGGCCGGCATTTGGCGTTCGACCCCGAAAAGCATCCGCCGCTGTCCAACGTGTTGCTGACGTTGCTGCAAAAAATGAACATTGAAACCGACCGCTTCAGCGACTCCACCGGCACGCTCGCCGGCTTGATCTGAAGCCCGTCGACTAAGAGGATTCCGTTGATGTTCGACGTAGTAATCGCGGGCGGCGAGGTGATCGACGGCACCGGCGGACCGCGCTTTCGCGCCGACGTCGGCGTGACGGGCGATCGCATTGTCGCAGTGGGCAATCTGAAAAACGCCGAGACGGCGACGACGCTCGGCGCGGCCGGCCTCGTCGTAACGCCGGGATTCATCGACACCCACGTCCACGGCGACCTGGCGGCGCTGGCCGACCCTCGGCAGGAAGCCGCGATCCGTCAAGGAATCACCACTTTTCTCAACGGCCAGGACGGCTGCGGCTTGGCCCCGGCGACGAGTGAAATTCAGTCGTACATGCGGTCTTACACCGCCGGCTTCACGGGCGTTCACCCCGACCTGAAAACTCCGTGGAATTCCGTTGACGGCTATCTGTCTTACTGCACCGGCCGCAGTTCGCTCAACAACGCTTTCTTAGTCCCCAACGGCACCGTTCGGATGAACGTGCTGGGACTCGACGCCCGCCGTGCGACGCCCGACGAGATCGCGGCGATGCGACGCCTCGTCCGCGAAGGATTGGAGCAAGGAGCGGTCGGGTTGTCCACCGGGTTGGACTACATTCCCAGTCTGTACGCCGACACATGGGAACTGATCGAATTGTGCAAGGAACTGACGCCGGTCGACGGCGTGTATGTGACTCACGTGCGCGGCGGGATGCCGAACGGCATGGTCGACGCGCTGGAGGAAGTGTGGGAGATCGGCCGAGGCAGCGGCTGTCTCTTACACATTTCACACTACAACGTACGGGCCGACGAACACCTCTTCCGCATCGACGACGCCCGCGCGACCGGTTTGGACGTGACCTACGACAGCTACCCGTACCGCGCCGGCATGACCATCTTGGCGATGGTGGGACTGCCCGGCTGGATACAGGTTGGGGGCGTCGAGGCGACCATCGCGCGGTTGGCGGACGCGGGGAATCGCCGGAAAGTGGCCGACTGGATCGCGGTCACGCCGCGAGCGGCGCCGGAAAACATGGTGCTGGCGGGCGTGGGCGACGCGCGGCATGAATCGCTGGTGGGTAAGACGTTGGTCGAGGCGGCCGATCTTAACGGCTGCACCGTGGCCGAACTGATCTGCACGCTGCTGCGGGACTGCCGGTTGCAAGCCTCGGCGGTGGTGTTCGATCCGCGTCGCACCGACGCCGACCTGGCGGCGGTGATGGCGCACCCATGTCAGATGGGTGGCAGCGACGGGATCTACGCCGGCCAACGGCCGCACCCGCGCGGCTGGGGGGCGTACGCCAGTTTCCTGGGACCGTTCGTCCGCGACCACAAGGCCTGGTCGTTGGAAACCGCCGTGCAGCATCTGACGAATCACGCCGCCCGCCGCTATCGGCTGTTGGACCGCGGGTTGGTTCGCGCCGGCATGGCGGCCGACTTGGCGGTTTTCGACCCGGCCGAAGTCGCGCCGCGGTCGACGTATGAAAACCCGCGCCGGTTCGCCGTCGGCGTGAAGCACGTCTTAGTCAATGGAACCCCGACGCTGCGGGACGGCGAACACACCGGCGCCACGGCCGGCCGGGGCCTTCGCCGAATGTAAGACCAATCGTCACGGGCTGTCGAGAAGAAGCGTGACCGGGCCGTCGTTGGCGGATTCGACCAGCATGTCGGCGCCGAAGATTCCCGCTTGGACCTTGAGACCGCCGGCGGCCAACCGTTTCAGTAACGTTTCATACAGCGGCTTGGCGTGGTCGGGGTGGGCGGCCTC
>JBOFFD010000291.1:0-1802 GCA_051648425.1 Planctomycetia bacterium | reverse complement strand
AAGGTCGGCGTGGGTCGACATGACGTAGCCGCCCTCCGACTTGGCCGGCTGGTGGCACCCTTCGCAGTTGCGTTGGAAGATGGGGCGGATTTGTTTGAAGTAGCTGACCGGGGGGGCGTCGGCGGCGCGGAGGTCCGCGCCGGCGGCGGCAAGCAGGGGGATGGCGAGACGGGCGGTCCAGGTGGCCGTTCGATACATGCGTCAGCTCCGGTGTCGGCGGATCGTTGGTCGGGGTGCGCGCTGGTCCGGCGGGGACGGGGCCGAAGCGGACGAATCCGGTCGGTACCGTCAATTCTATATTCTAGCGGTCAGCCGCCTTGGTTTGCAAGCGCATCCCGGCCGGTCCCGCCGCATTTCTTCACGAAATGCTCTTGCTCCCTCTGGCGAAGCGGTTAGAAGTCTTGCCGACACCGGCGAGGGCGAACCGCCCCGTTGGACAGCCATGATGAGGTGCAATGCCGTGTCTATCACCGTCGTTGGAACCGGTTACGTCGGATTAGTCACCGGAACCTGCTTCGCCGAAAGCGGCAACGTGGTTCACTGCGTCGACGTCGACGCCGCCAAGATCGAACGCCTGAAGCGCGGCGTCATTCCGATCTACGAACCGGGCCTGGAAGAAATGGTCGTGCGGAACGCCGCCGCCGGTCGGCTGAAGTTCGGCACCGACCTCGCCTCGGCGTTGCAGCAATCGACGATCGTGTACATCGCGGTGGGTACGCCGCAAGGCGCCGATGGCGCCGCCGACCTGAAATACATTTGGGACGTCGCCGCCGGCATCCGCAAGCACGCCACCTCAAGCAAGATCGTCGTCATCAAGAGCACCGTCCCGGTCGGCACCAACCGCGAGTTGGCGTCGCGGCTGAACGACGGCGCCGTCCTCAAACACAAGACCGCCAGCAATCCGGAGTTCCTCAAGGAAGGCCACGCGATCGAGGACTTCATGAAGCCCGACCGGGTGGTCGTCGGCGTTCGTGAAGCGGTCGTCGCCGACAAACTCCGCCAGTTGTACGCCCCGTTCCTGCGCAACGGCCATCCGTTCCTGGTGATGACGCCCGAAAGCTCGGAAATGACCAAGTACGTCGCCAACGCCCTCTTGGCGACCAAAATCAGCTTCATCAACGACGCCGCCAACCTGTGCGAAAAGCTCGACGCCGACATCAACGACGTCCGCACCGGCATCGGCTACGACCAGCGCATCGGCTTCCAGTTCCTGTACCCCGGCCCCGGCTACGGCGGTTCCTGCTTCCCCAAAGACACCCGCGCCCTGATGCGGACGGCCGAGAACGTCGGCGCTCGGCTGCGGATTCTGGAAGCCGTCGACCAGATCAACGAAGACCAGAAGGAACGGCTGTACGCCAAGCTGCTGGAACTGCTCGGCAGCGATCTT
Source organism: Planctomycetia bacterium (assembly GCA_051648425.1). Taxonomy (GTDB): domain Bacteria; phylum Planctomycetota; class Planctomycetia; order Kolteriales; family Kolteriaceae; genus JBOFFD01. The sequence goes on along the minus strand of JBOFFD010000291.1, from coordinate 415 downwards.
ACCGGTCGCCGGATCGCACTGTGGGGGTTGGCGTTCAAGCCGAACTCCGACGACATCCGCGAGGCGCCATCGTTAGTATTGATCCAACGGCTGCTCGACGCCGGCGCGACGGTGTGCGCGTTCGATCCGAAGGCGGCTGAGCACGTCCACAAGGTGTTCGGCGACCGCATCGAGTACGCGGAAGACGCCTACAGTTGCCTCGACGGTGCCGACGCCCTCGCCGTGGTCACGGAATGGTCGCAGTTCCGCACGCCCGACTTCGACGAAATCAAGTCACGGCTGGCCCGGCCGATCATCGTCGACGGCCGGAACCTGTACGCCCTCGACGTGATGGCGGAAAACGGTTTCGTCTACAGCAGCATCGGCCGCCCGCTGGTGGCCCCGACCGTCGCCCCGGCGATGCGCCGCGCCGCCT
>JBOFFD010000290.1:0-10049 GCA_051648425.1 Planctomycetia bacterium | reverse complement strand
GCCTCATTCTTCTGGTCAGCGTCGCCGCCGGCGCGCTGGTGGTCGAGCATTTGCTGACGCTGCGGCGGGCGGTGGTCGCGCCGCGCGGCCTCGCTCGCGAGCTGCACGGGGCCGTCTCCGCCGGCAACTACGCCGAGGCAGAGAACATCTGTCGGCGTCGGCCCGGCTTCTTGGCGTCGGTCGTGCTGGCCGGCCTTCAGGAAGTGCGCTACGGCTATCCGGCCGTCGAAAAAGCGATGGAGGACGCCAGCCAAGAGCAGGCGTCGCGGCTGTTCCGCAAGGTCGAGTATTTGGCGCTCGTCAGCAACGTCGCCCCGATGCTCGGCTTATTGGGAACGGTGTACGGCCTGGTGCTGGCGTTCAAGCAGGTCGCCGATTCGCAAGGAACCGCCGTGGCCGCCGACCTGGCCGACGGCATCTACCTGGCGCTAATCACCACGGTCGAGGGACTGGTGGTCGCCATCCCGGCGCTGGCCGCCTACGCCGTCTTCCGCGGCTTCGTCGAGCAACTCGCCGGCGAGGCGACCACGCTGGCCGAGCAAATCTTCGTGAACTTCAAACGGGCCGACTACCTCCGCCGCAACCCCGGCGAAGCCAAAGCGGGCTATGGAAGCGCCCCTTCGACGAAACGCACTTCCTCACCCGCGGCTTTCGGTTTTCGTCGACCGCAGCAGCAGCCAGCCGGCCGCCACGTACACGATGGCGTGGGCCGCCACCACCGTGGTCGCCTCGGGCAGCGACCACGCCTCGGCGCCGATGCTGCGCTGGACGTCCTCCGGCAGCGACGCCGCCAGCGCCCGGTAGCCCCAGTACGACGCCACGAACCACTCCGCGATCGCCCGGCCCCAGCCTTGCAACGGCGCCACCACGCCGCCCAAAATGATCTGCGGCAGCAACGCCAGCGGCGTCATGGCGACCGCCTGTTCCTCCGATCGGGCGGCCGCCGACAACACCAACCCCAGCGCCGCGCCGGCCAGTGAGATGAGCAGTAGGAGCGACGCCGGGACGAGGAACTCGCCGGGCGGGCGACACCACCACGCCACCCACGCGAAGACCGCCGCCGTCTGAAATCCGCCCACCACCGCCGTGAACAACAACTTGCCGACGTAGTAGGCCGACGGTGTAAGTACGACCGCCCGTTCGCGCACGTACACCGTCCGTTCGCGCACGAACTCCTTCGCCGCGTTGTTGCAGCCGAACCAGAAGCACGACAGCACCAGCAGAAAGTACAGCTTCGCGACGTCGCGCGCGATCTCGACGTCGTCGACCGGATTGCGCGCCGTCGGAAAGACGCCGAACAACGCCGACAACAGCACCGCCACCAACCCCGCCTGCACCGCCAGCGCCGCCAGCGACCGGCGGTCTTGCAGCGCGACCGCCGCCGCCCGGTCGGCGACCAGCAGCGCCTGCCGCACCCATGTCACCGGACCCAACCGCACCGCCTCGATCTCGGCCGGGCCGCCGTCTTTCGCAGCATCGGCCGCGGCGTCCGGGGCGGCGTCGGCCCCTTTGAACGGCCGCGATGTTTCATCCAACCGGTCGTAGACGTCGCCGATCCGATCGACGTCGAAGTACGTCAGCGCTTCGGCCGGCGAGCCGAAAAACGCCAACCGGCCGCCGGCGGCCAGCACCGCCACGTGGTGGCACGTCTCGGCCACGCTGGCTGTGTTGTGGGTCACGCCGACCACCGTCGTGCCGTCGTCGGCCAACCGCCGGAACAGCCGCATCAGCTCGCGGTCGGTCTGCTCGTCCAACCCCGACGTCGCTTCGTCGAGGAACAACGCCCCGGGGTCGCCCACCATTTCGACGGCCAGCCCGACGCGCTTCGCCTGGCCGCCGGAAAGGGCGCGGATCGGCACCCGCCGGCGGTCGTGAAGCTGCACCGTCCGAAGCGTCCGCGCCACCACCGCCGCGATCTCGGCCGTCGAAGTGTCCGGCGGCAGCCGCAACTTCGCCGCGTAGGTCAGCGCCTGTTCCGGCGTCAACCGGTCGTGCAGCGCGTCGCGCTGGGCGACGAACGCGAACCGCTGCTTGTACGCATCGAAATTGCGATGCAGGTCGTCGCCGTCGACGCGCACGACGCCGGCGGTCGGACGCCGTCGGCCGCACAGGATGGAAGCAAGCGTCGACTTCCCCGAACCGCTCGGTCCCAGAATCGCCGTGAAGGTTCCCGCCGGCAGCCGCAGCGACACGTCGGCCAGCAGTCGCAGCCGACCGGCGGCGGCGGCCACGCCGTCGGCTTCGATCGTCCAGCCGCGCACCCGCGGCGCCGGCCGCAGCACGGCGCCGTCGAAGCGATACAGGAACGGCCCCAGGCTCAGCGCGTCGCCGGGGGCCAGCGGCCGACGGTGGCGCAGCCGCCGGCCGTTGACGAACGTACCGTTGGCGCTGCCGAGGTCGCGCACTTCCACCACGCCGTTCGATCCGATGAGTTCGACGTGCCACCGCGAAATCTGCGGGTGCGGCAGTTCGACGTCGACCAGCGTTGGATCGCGGCCGAGCCGCACCACCCCTTCGCCGACCACGATCGGCGCCGCCGCCCCCGCCGTCCCCGCCGACCCGAAGGACGCCGCCGGTTCGTTGGCCGTCGGGCGGGTCTCGGCCCCCATGTCGACCACGAAGCGCAGGCCGCCCGCGCCGATCGTCGCCCCCTGCCGCAGCGCCGCGGCGGCAAGGACCGGCCGGCCGTCGAGCGTCGCCGGATTGTCTTTGTTGGCCGACTCGATCAGCCAACGGCCGTCGACGTATCTGACGGTGAAATGGTTGCGCGAACAGGCGGGGTCGTCGAGCGGCAGGTCGGCGTCGGCGCGGCGGCCGGCGAGGAACGGGCGCTCGCGCGACAGCGAAAAACGCCGGTCGCTGGCGGGATGGTGCAAAACGGGGTACAATTGATCCGCCGGCATGCGTCGGCCCTTGCGTCGCCCGACCGGCGGAACACCGCCCCGTCGCATCGGCCGTGACGGACGGCGGTTCCTTCGCTCGATCGCTGCAAAAGGTATATCGAATGGACGATCGATCGCGCGGACTCACGACGGCCGCGTCGACCCCGACTCCGTCGACCCCAAGCCCGTCCACCATAAACGATTCGACGCCGACCGCCTTGACGCCGACGGCGTCGACTCCGACCGTTGAATTGTTGTCGCGACGGGCGGCGGCCTGGGGCCTGGCCGACGCCGCCGCCCTGATGACGGCCGAGACCGCGGCGGCCGGCGACCCGATCGATTTTCTTCGCCGCCTGGCCGCCCGGAAGGCGCTCAGTCCGTTTCAAGCCGACGCCTTGTGGATCGGCGACCAGTCGCGGCTGCGGCTCGGCGGCTACGAGTTGATCGAACCGATCGGCCGGGGCGGCATGGCGATCGTCTACAAAGCCCGGCACACCCGCATGGACCGGCTCGTGGGATTGAAGGCGCTGTCGCCGGAACTGCGCCGCACCTTCGACGGACCGCGCCGCTTCGCCGACGAAGCCAAAGCCGCCGCCCGCATGACCCATCCGAACATCGCGGCGGCCTATGACGCCGGCGAAGACGGCGGCGTGCCGTACCTGGCCCTGGAATACATCGACGGCTGGGACTTCGACAAGTACGTCGGCCGGGTGGGTCGGCTAGCGCCCGCCGCCGCCGTCGACGTGATCCGCCAAGCCGCCGACGGCCTCGAATACGCCCACAAGGCCGGCGTGCTGCACCGCGACGTCAAGCCGCACAACCTGATGCTGGCGGCCGAGGGCGTCGTCAAGATCCTTGACCTGGGCATCGCGCGGGTGGCGGCGGTCGATGAAAAACTGGCCGGCCGTCGCGGGCTGACGGAAGCCGGCACCGCCATTGGCACCGCCGGCTACATGGCCCCGGAGCAAGCGTTCGACACCCGCAACGTCGACCACCGCGCCGACGTCTACGCCCTCGGCGCCACGTTGTACTTCCTGCTCGTCGGCCGGCCTCCCTACCTCGGCGACTCCGCCTTCGAGACCATGCTGGCCCACCGCGAACAGCCGATCCCCGACTTGGCCGCCGATCGGCCCGACGCGCCGCCGGAACTCGTCGAGTTGTTCCGTTCCATGATGGCGAAGAAGCCCGAAGACCGCCCGGCGACCGCCGCCGAGGTGTCGCGGCGCCTTTCGGCGATCGGCGGCTCGCGCGAGTCCTTGTTCCTGCCGCCGAAACCGCTGCTCGCCGCCGACGGCTGGCAGGTCGTCCGACCCGAAGACTGGACCCCCCCGGACGCCACCGAGCGCGTCCCCGCCTTCGACGACGACGCCGCCACCCGCTACGGCGCGCCGCCCGCGCTGAACCCCGCCGGCGACTGGAACGACGCGACGCAGTTGAAGGTGCTCGAACCGGCCGGGGGCGAACCGGTCGGCCGGGGCGGCCGCTTCCTGACCGTGGCGGCCCTGATGTTGGCGGCGACCGCCGGCGCCGGCCTCTTTTTCGCTCTCGAACCGTTTCTCACCCGTACCGGCAAGCCCGCCGCCATCACCAGTTTCCGCCTGGCCGGCCAGTTCCGCGACCGCGACCGCTTGACCCTAACCTACCAATACACCGGGCCGACGACCCTCGCCGACGTCCGCGCCGTCGCCACCACCGACTTCGTCGACGGGCGGTCGACCACGCAAATCCGGGAGTGGGAGGAATGGAAGCCGGGCGAGGTCAAAGAGGTGTCGGTCGCCGTCGGCGACGCACTGGTGGCGTCGTACCGCCTGCAAGGGAAGGCCGACCGCGACGGCCGGTCGGTCGACTGCCTGGCGTCGTTCAGCGCGGGCGAGTGGGTGTCGGCGGCGCCGCCGGCCGGCGCTCCACCCACCGGTTCGCCCACGACCATTTCCTCTTACCCGCCGACCGGCTTCCCGCCCCCTGGTGCGGCGCAAACCATCCCCGCCGGGGCGCTGGCGCCCGCGGGCGTCGCGCCGCCGACCGCCCTCGCGTCGGTCGCCGGTTCGTCGGCCGTCCCGCCGTCGGCCTTCCCCCTGCCGCCGACGGCCATGCCCGTCCCGCCGCCCGGCTACCCGCCGCCTGGCAGTCTGCCGCCCGGGGTCACCCTGCCGCCCGGCGTTGATCCGGCCGCCGCCGGTTCGACCGATCGGCGCCTGCCGTCGGCCGCCGATCTCGCCGCGATGAAACTGGCGAAGGAACGGACGCTGGCCGCTTGGAACGGCGTCCGCGGTCCCGCCGGTCGGTTGTTCGCCGTCGTCGACGCCATGAAGACCTCGCAAGGCAAACCGTCGCCGTCGCAGATGACCGGCTGGAACATCCAACGGCAGTCGTTCATCGACGCCGTCGAACGGTTCCCGCTCGTCGGCGTCGACCCCGATCTCATCCGCATGGCGCGGAAGCACTCGCTCGTCATGAAGCAGTACACCGTGGACAAGGAACCGCTCAGTCTCGGCTTCGGCATCCCCGGCGTGAACGATCGGTTTAAGACCAGCGCCGAAAAACAGAAACTGATGGGCGTCCGCATGATGCTGGCGCTGCCGCTCTTAGTGCAGTACGAAGAGGAATGGGAACAAATGCGCTTCCTTCTTAGCGGCCGCTACGCCGAGGAATTCCCGCCGCTGCAATACAAGAAGTGACCACCGGTCCGCCACGGAGGGACGTCGGGCCGAAACTCCACTTCCGATCCTTGGAAACGAGCAACCACCCATCCCCGCAATGGTCACGGGCGGACCAGAGTTCCGCCCTACAGTTGGAGCCGGCGTCGGACGTGGACCGTCCTATCCGTTTATTTCCGAATTAGTTGTTGCACGCGGCGGGTGGCGCGGGTAGCCTGGAGGGAACCTGCGTCGAGGGTGAGGTTCGGTGGGCCGGTTCGTTGATGACAGGTTTCCGTCGGCCGGGTGCGCCGCCGGGGGTTTCGCTTCAGCCCACCGGGAACTTCGCCGTGAGCCATCCGCTGTTTCGCTTCTTCGGCTCCGTCGGGCGTTCCGCTGGGGGCCAAGGCAAGCGCCGGGCCGTCGGGCGTCGGCTGAAGCTCGAACACCTGGAGGACCGGTCCGTCCCGGCGTTCAGCGCCGTCAACTTCGAGGTCCGGGTCAACAGCACCACCGCCGGCCAGCAAGACATGGCCCAAGCGGCGGTGGACGCTGACGGCGACTCCGTCGTCGTTTGGCTGAGCAATGGTCAGGACGGCGACAGCGTCGGCGTCTTCGCCCAACGCTACGACGCCGACGGCGCGCGACTCGGGGGCGAGTTCCAAGTCAACGCCTTCACCACCGGCCCCCAAACGAAGCCGAGCGTGGCGGTGGACGCCGACGGCGACTTCGTCGTCGCCTGGAGCAGCCCCCGGGACGGCTCCAGTTTTGGCGTCTTCGCCCGGCGCTACAACGCCGCCGGCGCCGCGCTGGGAAGCGAGTTCCGCGTCAACGCCTTCACCACCGGCTCTCAATCGGCGCCAAGCGTGGCGATGGACGCCGACGGCGACTTCGTCGTCGCCTGGACCAGCGACGGTCAGGACGGCGCCGACAACGGCGTCTACGCCCAACGCTTCAGCGCCGCCGGCGTCGCCCAGGGAAGCGAGTTCCGCGTCAACACCTTCACCACCGGCTCCCAATCGGCGCCAAGCGCGGCGATGGACGCCGACGGCGACTTCGTCGTCGCTTGGCAGAGCAGCGACCAGGACGGCGGCGGCCTCGGCGTCTACGCTCAACGGTACAACGCCGCCGGCGCGCCGCAAGGAAGCGAGTTCCGGGTCAACACCTTCACCACCGGCAATCAATTCGACTTGTCGACGGCGATGGACGCCGACGGCGACTTCGTCGTCGCTTGGCAGAGCAAAGAACAGGACGGCGGCGACTACGGCGTCTTCGCGCAACGCTTCGACGCCGCCGGCGCGGCGCAAGGGGGCGAGTTCCGGGTCAATTCCTTCACCACCGGCGCCCAGGCGCTGCCGAGCGTGGCGATGGACGCCGACGGCGACTTCGTCGTCGCCTGGACCAGCGACGGCCTGGACGGCAGCAACTACGGCGTCTTCGCCCGGCGCTACGACCAAGCGGGCGCGACGGTGGGAAGCGAGTTCCGCGTCAACTCCACCACCGCCGACAGGCAGAACACGCCGAGCGTGGCGATGGACGCCGACGGCGATTTCGTCGTCGCTTGGCAGAGCAGAGCTCAGGACGGCAGCGACTACGGCGTCTACGCGCAGCTTTACCAAGACGCCGACGACGACGGCGACGCGGCGGGGCCGGGGGTCGCCGGGGTGTTCGCGACCGGGACGGGCGTCGACGGCGACGACCAGGTGCCGGACGGCGAACGGCTGGCGGCGGCGCCGACGCGGTTCGTCGTCACGTTCGGCGAAAACGTGCTCGGCGCCAACGTGGCGGCGAACTACCGTCTCCTCGACAACAACTTCGACGTCAGTTCGCAAATCTCCAGCGTTGCGTTCGCGTTCAACGCGACGAGCCGCAAGCACGAAGCGACGCTGACGCTGGCCGGCCCGCTGGCCGCCGGCGACTACCGCCTCGTGATCCTAAGCGGCGCCGGGTTGGTGCGCGACTCCGCCAGCAACCCGCTCGACGGCGCGGCCGACGGCGACGGCCTGGGCGAAGATTTCGAGCGCCGGTTCACCGTCGCCCCGCCCGTCCGCAAAGGACCGGAGTTCCGGGTCAACGGCGCCACCGCCGACAACCAACGGAATGCGAGCGTGGCGGTGGACGCCGACGGCGACTCCGTGGTCGTTTGGGAAAGCGTCAATCAGGACGGCTCCGGCTATGGCGTCTTCGCCCAGCGCTTCAACGCCGCCGGCCTGGCGCAAGGGGGCGAGTTCAAGGTCAACACCTTCGTCAACCGCAACCAACGGAATGCGAGCGTGGCGATGGACGCCGACGGCGACTTCGTCGTCGCCTGGGAGTCCGACGTCAACGACCTTTCCGGATACGGCGTTTTCGCCCAACGCTACGACGCCGCCGGCGCGCCGCAAGGGGGCGAATTCCTCGTCAACAACTTCACCACGGGCGACCAGACCAAGCCGAGCGTGGCGATGGACGCCGACGGCGACTTCGTCGTCGTCTGGCAGAGCCTCCAAGACGGCGGCGGCTACGGCGTCTACGCCAAACGCTACGCCGCCGACGGCCTGCCGCAAGGGACGGAGTTCCCCGTCAACACCTTCACCACCGGCGACCAAGCCCAGCCGAACGTGGCGATGGACGCCGACGGCGACTTCGTGGTCGCCTGGCAAAGCAACCGCCAGGACGGTTTCCTCTACGGGTTCTACGGCGTCTACGCCCAACGCTACGACGCCGCCGGCAGCCCGCAAGGAGGCGAATTCCTAGTCAACACCTTCACCACGGGCGCCCAAACGCAGCCGAGCGCAGCGATGGACGCCGACGGCGACTTCGTCGTCGCCTGGCAGAGCAGTTCCAACCAGGACGGCGACCGCAACGGCGTCTTCGCGCAACGCTACAACGCCGCCGGAATGCCGCAAGGGAGCGAGTTCCGCGTCAATTCGTTCACCCCTGGCGAACAAGCGGCGGCGAGCGTGGCGATGGACGCCGACGGCGACTTCGTCGTCGCCTGGACCAGCTACGGCCAGGAAGGCTCCAACTACGGCGTCTACGCGCGACGCTACGACGCCGTCGGCGCGGTGCAAGGGAACGAGTTCCGCGTCAACACCTTCACCACCAACAACCAAGGCAATCCGAGCGTGGCGCTGAACGCCGACGGCGACTTCGTCGTCACTTGGACCAGCTTCGGCCAGGACGGCGACCGCGACGGCGTCTTCGCCCAGCGCTTCGCCGTGAACCGGCCGACGCTGGCCGACCCCGGCGCCCGCGCGGTGAACGAAGGAACGGCGCTTTCCTTCATCCTCAACGGCGCCGACGCCGACGGCGATTCGCTCCTTTACACCATCACCGCCGGCGCCCTTCCCGGCATGACGTTCGACCTCGCCAGCGGCGCCTTTTTCTGGACGCCCGCCGAAAACCAGGACGGCCCCGCCGTCGTCACCTTCCGCGTCTCCGACGGCGTCTTCGCCGCCGAACGCACGATCACGATCACGGTCGGCGAAGTGAACGCGGCGCCGGTCTTAGGCGCGATCGGGTCTAAGAGCGTCAATGAACTCGCGGCTCTGACTTTCGCCGCGACGGCCACCGACGCCGACCGCATCGCCGGCGCCGCGCAGACGCTGACCTTCAGCCTGGGCGGAACCGTGCCGGCCGGCGCGTCGATCACCCCGGCGGGCGTCTTCACCTGGACCCCGACCGAAGCCCAGGGGCCGGGCGTCTTCACCTTCACCGTGATGGTTTCCGACGGTGCGCTGACCACCGCCGAGGAAATCACCATCACCGTCGCGGAAGTCGCCGACCCGCCGGTCGTCACGCCGCCGGTCGTAATCCCGCCGCCGGGAACGACGCCGCCGCCCGGCGCGACGGCCAATCGTGCGCCGGTGTTGGCGACCCGGCCGATTCGCCCGATCACCAGTGGAGCGAGCGGCTTCACAGCGGCGTCGCTGTTGCGCGGCCGAGTGACCGACCCGGACGTTGGGGCGCGGCAAGGCATCGCGATCACCCGCCTCACCGGCACGGGCCGCTGGCTGTTCCAGCGCGGGGGCCGCGGCGCCTGGAGGACGATCCCCCGCCCGACGACAACCCGCCCGTTCCTCTTAGCCGCCGAGTCCCGCCTGCGGTTCGTGCCGACCGGATCAAATCGCGCCGGAACGCTGCGTTTCCGCGCCTGGGACCAAACCACCGGTCGCCCAAACGCGCTCTTCCAACTCCCGGCGGGCGCCATTGGCGGCTCGGGCACCTTCAGCATCGCGCAAGCAACCGCCCGCGTCACAGGAACGGCCACACCCACGGCGACCGCCCGTTCCGCGAAACCAACCCTGACGGCCGCCCTCTTAGACGCCCTCTGGACCGAAGCCGCCGTCGAGTGACGTCTGGCGTCGAACCCGTCGCTCTGACCATGCTGATCGCACCGAAAGGCGGCGTTGACCGGTTCCCTTGCCGAGAAGTTCATCTCCTCCGTTGGGACGGAAAGCCCGAATGTAGGGCGGAACTCCGGTCCGCCACGGCGGGGCGCGGGGACGGAACTCCTGTCCGATCGTTGGGACGAAGAGGACGTCCGTCC
>JBOFFD010000289.1:0-2101 GCA_051648425.1 Planctomycetia bacterium | reverse complement strand
GCCAATCGCCGGTGCTGTTCGGCCTGGCGCCGTACCGGATGCACGGATTGACGGCGTCGGTCAACGGAGTGGAAACGCCGCTCGCGATCGTCGACACCGGGGCGTCGCACACGCTGCTGAGTACGTCGGTGGCGCGGGCGGCGGGCGTTCCCCTGTCGAAGGACGAGAAGACGGCGGCCGGCTCGTTGGCGTTCACGGCGCGGGCGGGCGTGGTCGACGAATTCCGCATCGGCGACCTCGTCTTGCGGAACGTGCCGGTGACGGTCGGCAACCCGCCGCCGCTGGTGATGACCGAGGCGAAGGCGGCCATCGGCGTCGACGTGATGCACCATGTGCGGTTCGTGTTGGACTACCCGAACCGCCGAATCCGCGTCGAGCCGGCGGCATCGCCGTCGGCCCCGCCTCCCGACGCCGAGGTGTGGGACATCCCATTGTGGACGTTCCCCGAACACGTGCTCAGCGTCGCGGACGTCGGCGGGTCGCCCGCCCGCACGCTCATCGATTCCGGCAACTTCGCGCAGACGTTGGTCTGGCCCAACTGGGCGCGGCGGAACATTCCGAACCATCCGGGGGCGCTCAGTTCCGTGCTGCTCTACGCGATGACCGATCCGCAGCGCGAACTGCCGGGAATCGAATTGGGCGGTCGGCCGTTGCCGAAATGGCCGGTGATGGACATGCCGCCGATGACGTTGCAGGGGGTCGACCTGTTGGACCTGCTGATGGGGCACGACCTCTTGTCGCAGTACCGCGTGGAGATCGACATGATCGGCCGGCGGCTGCGGCTTTACTCGCCGACCGGCAAATTCAAGCCGCCGGTAGCGCCGCGGCCGTTCGGTCGGTGACGCGGGAAGTCGCCGCCGACGAGCGGGTCAGTGCCCCTTGACCTGCTGGCGAAGCTCCCACACGGCGCCGGTGACGGCCGAGGCTTCGCCGTTCTTCAGCACCTGTTTCACCTTTTCGACGGCGGCTTTCAGTTTGGTCGTCCGTTCGCCGCTCAGTTTGCGCGCTTCGTCGCGCAAGTACTTCTCGGCCTCGAAGACGGCGGCGTCGGCCGACTGCCGCACTTCCTCCAAATCGCGCCGCTTCTTGTCTTCTTCGCGGGCTTGTTCCGCCTCGGCCTTCATACGCTCGATGTCGGCCGGCGACAGGCCCGACGAGCTTTCGACCTTGATCGACCGTTCGAGACCGGTGTCGAGGTCCTTGGCGGCCACGCTGAGGATGCCGTTGGCGTTGATGGAGAAGGTGACTTCGATCTGGGGGACGCCGGCGGGGGCGGGTCGGATTCCTTCCAGCCAGAACTTGCCGAGCGGGCGGTTGTGGGCGGCTTGGTCCCGCTCGCCTTGCAGGACGTGCAAGCCGACCTCCTGCTGACCGTCGCGGGCGGTGGTGAAGATCTCCCGCTTGATGCAGGGAACGGTGGTGTTGCGGTCGATGAGCCGGGTGAACAGGCCGCCGCGAGTCTCCAAGCCGAGTGACAACGGGGTGACGTCGAGGAGGAGGAACTCCTCGAACTTGCCGTCGAGCATGCCGGCCTGGATGGCCGCGCCGACCGCCACCGCTTCGTCGGGGTTGATCCCCTTGAACGGCTCGCGGCCGAAAATCTCCTTGGCCAAGTCGCGGACCTTCGGCATGCGGGTGCTGCCGCCGACCAGTACGACTTCGTTGATGTCCGAAGGCTTGATCTTTGCGTCGGCGAGCGCCTGCAGGCAGGGCTGGCGCATGCGGTCGTAAAGGCCGGTGGTCATCTGCTCGAATTGGGCGCGGGAAATAGTGAGCTGCAGGTGCTTGGGGCCGAAGGAGTCGGCGGCGATGTAGGGCAGGTTGAGGTCGGTCTGCGGTTGGCTGGTGAGTTCGCGTTTGGCTTTTTCAACGGCTTCCTGAAGCCGTTGGAGGGCCATCGGGTCGTTGCGGGGGTCGATGCCGGTTTCGCCGCGAAAATGCTCGGCGGCGTAGTCGATGAGAGCGAGGTCGAAGTCGTCGCCGCCGAGACGGGTGTCGCCGTTGGTGGCGAGGACGTCGAAGAGGCCGTCGCGGATGCGCATGACGGTGATGTCGAAGGTGCCGCCGCCGAGGTCGAAGACGACGATGGTTTCGTTGCGGC
>JBOFFD010000288.1:0-11855 GCA_051648425.1 Planctomycetia bacterium | reverse complement strand
CGCGGTTGTCGCCGCATTTGGCCTTCGGCGAGGTCGCGCCGGGACGGGTGCGGGCGGCCGTGCTACGGACGGTCGCCGAAGCGCCGCCCGAGCGCCGGCCGGCGGTGCGGTCGGCGGCCGAGTCGTACCTGCGGCAACTGGCGTGGCGGGATTTCAGTTGGCATCTGCTCTATCATTTTCCGCATATCGCTCGGCTGCCGTTGCAGCGGTCGTTTCCGACGGCGGGGCGCGGCGACCCGCGGGAACTGCGGGCGTGGCGCCGCGGGCGTACCGGGTTTCCGCTGGTCGACGCCGGCATGCGGCAGTTGTGGGCGACCGGCTGGATGCACAACCGGGTGCGGATGGCGGCGGCGTCGTTCTTGACGAAGCACCTGCTCGTGGACTGGACGGTCGGCGCCACGTGGTTTTGGGAAACGCTGGTCGACGCCGACCTCGCCAACAACACGATGGGCTGGCAATGGTCGGCGGGCTGTGGAACCGACGTGAAGTTCCGCATGTTCGACCCATCGCTGCAAGGCCGGCGGTTCGACGTCGCCGGCGGGTACGTGCGGCGGTGGGTTCCGGAACTGGCGGCCGTGCCGACGGAATACCTGCACGCACCGTGGGAGGCGCCCGGCCGAGCGCTGCGGGCCGCCGGCGTGACGCTGGGCGTCGACTATCCCGAACCGATCGTCGACCACTCGGCCGCCCGCCGACGGGCGCTGGCTTTCTTTCGCGCCGCCCCCCGCGACGACGCCGCCGGCCTTTTTCCGGACGAGTGACGCCGGCGGCGTCCCGCCATTGTGGTGCATGCGTCCCGCCTGCAAGAATCCGCGGGTCGCCGGAGCCACGAGGATTCGTGCGGGCGGGACTCCTACACCACGACAAGAGAGTCCGCCGGCTCCGGTCGCTTTCGCTAAAACATCGGCGTCGTCTCCATCGCCATTCCACCGCCGGTTGAAGGGACCGTCCGCCATGATCGACTACCGCGTCGACGGATCGAACATCCACATTAGCGCGAATCGCTACACCGCGACGATCGCCACCGAGGGCTACACCTCCGGCGTGGCGGCCGGCTCGTTCGTCGACCGTAAGACCAAGGCCCGCGACCTGGGCTTCGGCCTGTCGGTCGTCGATTTCCTCTTGGAGCCGGCCGACCCGGCGGCCCCGCCGAAACCGGGCGACGCCGGCGCCGACGACCTGTACCATTTCGGACCGGGCGACCCTTACCACGGGAACATCGCGAAGGCGTACGTGGAAGGTCCGCAAATCTGCACGCAAGCGAAGAAACTGCCGTACGAGATCGTGCGCGGCAACGGTTTCTTAGTCGTCCGCCAGTGGTACAAGTACCACCGCGCCTACGGTTCTTACAAGGCGGGCAGCCGGTGGGAGCAGATCTTAGTCTTTCCGGAAGACCGGCGGTGCTTCTTCAGCGCCGACCGCATCACCTCGGCCAACGACCATCCGTCGCTAATTCTTCGGGTCGATATGCCGGGACACGTCCGCCATCAGAACGGCGACTCGTTCGACGAACTGTATCTGAGCTACCACGGCCGGATTCCCGCCGCCGCGTTCGCCGACGACTTCGCGCCCGACGCCAAGTTCCACTACCGTCGCGACCCGGCCCGCCTTCCTTCGCGCGTGGCCCGCGGCTACCGGGTGAAGCAAGCCGACGGCAAGCCGGGGCCGTGGCTTATCGGCATGACGCTGTCGCCCGGCGACGTGTACGAAGGCTGGTGCCACCAGCGCGGGTACATCTGCCTGATTGAAGAACTGGGCGGCCGACCGGTGAAGGCCGGCGGAACCTTCGGGGCCTGCTACTGCATCGGCTGGTTCGACCATTTGGAGGAAATGGAAGCGGTGTACGAAATGCACCGCGACTGGAGCGGCCTGGCGTTCGACGGCCCCGCCGACCGCCCGCGCGCCTTCCACGGTTTGAAACAAAACGACCTGCCGCCGGTGCGCGCGATCTGAATCAATGGGCTCGGACTATCGTAGGTTCCTAGCCATCGAGAAACTTCCATAGGGGAGGATGAAATGGCCCACGTGCAATACAGTGAGCAGTTTATCTGGTCCAGCATCGGCGTCTTTGTTCTTGGGCAGGCGCTGTCGCCGGCAAGCAAAATTACCAGGGCGCTGACTGCCCAAGGCTATGAGTTAGCTTGGTATCACCAAATCGGCATTATTCTCGGGTGCATCGCGGCGACGATCGTGTTTCTTATCTGTTTGGTATACGTGCTGATCGGCGTGACCTATCTCTACCGTCGCATTTGGCCGGAGTGAGCCGGCCGCTTCGATGCGCCGGTCCATGTTCCACCTTCGCTCCGACGGTCGGTCAAGAAATGAAAAGAGCCGGACTTCCCGTTTCCAGGAAGACCGGCTCCCACCGGACGTTAAGCCCGGTTCATACGTTCGTTGGTCTGATTAGTTGGAAGCGACCACGACCGGGCGGGCCGAAACCACGCTGAACGAGCCTTCGACCGGCAGGCGGCGGAAGGTCGTCTTGGCCGGGGCCGGCTTGGCTTCCGGAGCGGCGGGCACGGTCTTCATCTCGACCGGAGCCGACTCCATGTGCATCGGAGCCGATTCCATGATCACCGGAGCGGCCGATTCGACCGAAACCGAGCAGCTCGCGCTGCACGACGACATCGAGCAGGCGCTGTCGGAGCAAGAGCTGCTGCACGAACTGGCCGAGCAGCACTTGTTCTTGTGGCCGAACAGCTTCTTGAAGAAGCCGCCCTTCTTGCTGCAGCAAGAGCTGGCGGCGCAGCAGGAGCTGGCCGAGCAGGAGCTGGCCGAGCAGCTCGAAACGACGACGGCCGAGCAGCTGCTGCTGCACGAGTGGGCCGAGCAGGAAACAACAACGCCGCTGCACGAAGCCGAGCAGCTCTTGTGACAACCCTTGCCGAAGAGACCGGTGGTGCTCAAGGCACACATCAACAAAGCGCTATACATAAACGTCACCCTCGCGAATTAACGATCGATCGTCGACGAACCAACTCCGCCGCAGGCCCGTTCCCTCGGCGGGAGTCGCCGGTCGTTCGACCTGGCGTGATGTTCAAGTCGGTCCGACGCCGTCCGCGCCCGACCACCGCGATCCATTCCGCCCACCAGCGGCGACGCCGCTCGAAAATCCTGCGCACCTACCCGCTTCGATTGCTCGACGGCGGCGGTCGACAGGGCGACTCCTCGCGGCGAAGCATGATTTTCCGGCATTCGCCGGAAACTCTCTTCGCTGGACGAGGCAGGCGCTGACGCTGGCGGGAGGAAGTCGATCTCGTCGGTCCGGCGGCGTCCAAGCCCCGATGCCCGACCTGTCATCACTGTGAGTTTCCTCATTTGTCCCAGGCTTCCCAACCTCAACTCGGTGAGAGTCTACGCAGTTTTCGCGGGTTGGTCAAACCCAAAATACGGCGTTTGGGAATCCTGGGGGACGACGCGAAAGAATGAAACATCTTTCCCGTTTTTACGACCTACACCCAATTTAACCCTTTGAAGTTTAGCGAAAAGAGGGGCTGCAACGCTAGGGAGTTTGGAGCGAATTCAGTGAATGTAGGATTGGGTAATCTGAGATAGCCGGGCGGAATCGATTCCGGAGATTTGAATTACTTCGTTTCTTCGACGGGCGTTCTAGAGACGACCATTGTGGGGTCGGCGGGGCGTAGGGCGGACCTCCCGGTGCGCCCGTGAAGAACGCGCCGCGCGGACTAGGCTATGTCAAGCCGGCCAGCGGCCCGACGGCGTCGCCGAAGGTCTTCGTCGGCAGTCCCAGACGGTGAAGCAGCGACACGTACAGGTTGCAGAGCGGCGTGTTGCTCGGACTGGCGACGTGTTGGCCGCCGGTCCAGCCTTCCTTCCCACCGCCCCCGCCGAGCAGAATCGGCAGGTTGTTCGGGTCGTGGCGGTTGCCGTCCGACATCCCGCAGCCCAGCAGCATCATGCTGTGGTCCAGCAGCGTGCCCTCGCCTTCCTTCACGTCGCGCATCCGCCTAAGCAGGTCGGCGTATTGCGCCACGTGCCACCGCACGATCCGTTGGTACTGCTCGATCTTCTCCGGCTTGTTTTCATGGTGCGACAGCTCATGGTGGCTGCCGTGGACGCCGTCGACGAAGCCAAAGTTCCGGCCGGAAACGTCGTTGGCGAACATGAAGGTGGCGATGCGGGTCGAGTCGGTCCAGAAAGCGAGCAACATCAGGTCGAGCATCAGTTGGACGTGGGCGGCGTAGTCGGCCGGCGGCCGATCCGACGGCGGCGGCGGCAGGGTCGGCGCGGTCGGGGGCGTCCAGCCGCCAGGCTTTTTGCTTGCCGCGAAGGCGATCCGCCGTTCCACCGCGCGGACGGCGTCGAGGTATTCGTCGAGCTTGAACTGGTCGTCGCGGCCCAATTGGCGGCGTACGCTTTTGGCGTCTTCCAAGGCCAGGTCGAGCAGGCTTTGGTCGTCGGCCAACTTGCGGGCGGCGTCGGTGCGCGGCGCCGAGACGCCCTTCGCTTCGCGGACGCCGAAGAGGCGCTCGTAGACCAGCCGGGGGTTGATTTCGCGGGCGACCGGTCGATCGGACCCCTGCCACGAGATGTACGACCCGTAGAGGCGGGTGTAGCCGACGTTGCTGTCGATGCCGGAGATCACCGGGTCGCAGCCGAGTTCCAGCGACGGCAGCGGCGTGTACCGCCCGACGACCGCCGCCGCCGCCTGGTCCAGCGACGCCCCGCCGACGTCGATCTCTTTGCCGGTGGTCTTCATGACGTGCAGGCCGGTGAGGAAGTTGGCCGTCTTCGCGTAGTGGCCGTCGCCGGTGCGGCTCTTCGCCTTGTCCAGCCCGGACAGCACCAGCACGTTTTTTCGGACCAGCTCGAGCGGCGTCAACGAGAACGGCAGCTCGAAGTCGGCCCCGGCCTTCTTCGGAATCCAGGAGTCCTGCCAAACGCCGTTGGGGAAGAACAGCACCCCCAGTCGCACCGGCGGCTTCACGCCCCCGGCGGCGGTGTCGGTCGTGGCGTTTTCGG
Organism: Planctomycetia bacterium; assembly: GCA_051648425.1. Classification (GTDB taxonomy): domain Bacteria; phylum Planctomycetota; class Planctomycetia; order Kolteriales; family Kolteriaceae; genus JBOFFD01. Next base: position 6,872 of record JBOFFD010000288.1, on the reverse strand, counting down.
CGGGTGCGGGCGGGGCGGTCTTTCGCGCTTCGTCGGCGAAGGTCTCCAACCACGGCAGCGCCAGCGCGACGCCCGCCGACCCGCGCAGCCAACGGCGTCGGCTTCGGGAACGGTTCCGTTCGGTGGACGCCATCGACGACTCCTGACTTACTTCTTCGCGTAGCGATGCTGGAACGGATAACTGGCGACGATGGTTTCAACGAGCGCTCGCGCCCGCTCGTCGTCGGCCGCCAACGCTTTCATCGCGTCGTCGACCACGCACTCGTCGAAGCGATTCAGTTCTCGTCCGAGCGCGTACCCCAACATCTTACGCGCTAGATGCCGAAAAACGTCCGGCTTCCGCTTTAGCAGCAACTGCTTCAGTTGCTCCGGCCCGACGAACGTTTCCCCGGACGGCAGCTTGCCCGAAGCATCGATCGGCAAGTCGGCGTCGCGCTCGCGCCAGCGGCCCAACGGGTCGAAGTTTTCCAGGCCGAACCCCAGCGGATCCATGCGGGCGTGGCACGACGCGCACTCCGGCTTCGCGCGGTGGGCCTCCAGCCGTTCGCGCAGCGACTTCGGCTTGGCGTCGGCCGCTGTCGCCGTCAGTTCCGGCACGCCCGGCGGCGGCGGCGGCACTCGCGACCCCAGTAGGTTTTCCAGCACCCACTTGCCCCGCAGCACCGGGCTGGTGCGATGGGGGTAGCTGGTCGACGTCAGCACGGCCGCCTGACTGATGACGCCGCCGCGCCGCCGATCGGTCAGCGGCGCCTTCCGCCACTCGCCACCTTGGACTTCGGACAGACCGTACAGTTTCGCCAGTCGGTCGTCGACGTAAGTGTAGTCGGCGTCGAGCAGTTCGACCAGCGGCCGGTTTTCGCGGAACAGCCCGGAGACGAACAGCGCCGTCTCGGCCCGCATCGACGCCGCCAGCGCGTCGTCGAACTCCGGGTATTGGGCGGCGTCGGGCCGAACCGCGCCGCCGAGGCCGCCCAGGTCGAGCCACTGCACGGCGAACTGCTCGCCGAGGGCGCGCGACCGCGGGTCGGCCAGCATCCGGCGGGTTTGTTTCCGCAGGCCGGCGTCGTCGAGTTCGTTCCGCTCGGCCGCCGCCAGCAGTTCGTCGTCGGGGATCGACGACCAGAGGAAGAACGACAACCGGCTCGCCAGCGGAAACGGGCCGAGACGGTAGACGCCGTCGGCGGCCGGCTCCGGTTCGATCAGAAAGAGGAAGTTGGGCGACAGCAGCACCCCCTTCACCGCCAGCCGCAACGACGCCAGATAGCCGTCGCCGCGATGGAACGCCATCTCAAAAAGCGTCATCGGGCCTTCGATGTCCAGCGGCGCGACCGGTCGACGGTACGCCCGGCGCATCAGCGTCTTTAAGACTCGCTCGGCGGCTAAGACGGCGTCGAGATCCTTTGCCGGCCAGGCGACGACGACTCGCGCGCGGGCGGCGCGGACGTCCGCCGGCAGCGATTCGTCGGGGCCGTCGGGCAGGGCGGCCGTCACGATTTGGTCGGCCGCTTCGAGGTACTTTTCCATTAAGATGGCGGAGGTGAACAGCGAGTCGCCGTTGGTGTCGAACCCTTCGCCGCCGGAGCCGTCGGCCGGGAAGCGGCGCGACGGTTTCAGATCGAGGCCGAACAGGTCGCGGACGGTGTTGTCGTATTCCCCGCGGGTCAGCCGTCGGCTCATGACGTGGCCGCGATAGAAGTTCTGCGTTTCGTCGGTCGCCAGGTTTTTGCAGTCGGCCGACGGGTCGGGCAGCCCCTTCACCCACCCCGCGAAGAGCGACCGGCGGTCGTCGGGCAGCGGCTTGCTCCCTTCGGGCGGCATTTCCTTCGCCTCGACCCGCTTGACGAGTTCGACCCACAGCGAACCGGCCTTCACCGCCCGGTCGGCGTCGGTCGTCCCGACGAACTTCCGCAGATCGAGGCCGCCTTCCTTCTTTTCCGGGTTGTGACAGCCGACGCAGTAGGTTTCAAGCAGCGGCTTCACGTCCTTCTCAAACGCCGCCTTCGACGCCGCGACGTCGGCGCCGACCGCCGTCGCGCCCAACAGCAACACCGAACCGACCGCCGCGAACCAACGGTGGACGCAGGCGCCGCGAGGCGTCGAAGCGGCGGTCGAACGGATCGGTGAAACGTCTGGCACGATGCGACTCGTCGGGGTTGAGGGCGGCGTTGGTCGGAGGAGCGGTTGGAGGTTCCGCGTTGGCGGCTACGGTGCTATTCTAGGAGTCGCGTCCAAAAATGCTCAGAGGGTGCGGCATGGCGATTGAAGGCGGAAGCTGCTGATGATCGACGACGGCGTGCTCAAGAACCAAACGACGTTCGACCCCGCCAGGACGTCAAAAATCGTTGCTTGACGACACAGCCTCTGGTTCGGCGTCTGAGACCGCCGCGTGCCGCAACACTTCCAGCACCCGCGCCGGGTCACACCCGTAGATGCCCGATCCCCACGCCGCGTTCTGTTCGACCACCGCCCAACCACGGCCGGCGATGACCCCGACGTCCAGCACCGCCGCCCGCGGCAAATCGACCCGTTGGTCCGCGAGGACCGCCCGCACCACAGCCTCCGCCTCCGTCAACTCCGCCGCGGAGGCCGCGAACCCTTGTTCCCGCTGAAGCTCGCCGCCGCGCAAGTAGACCGACAGCGTCTCGGGCTGGCGGTCCAACACGAAGCACCGGAACTCCACCTCCCAGCGGACCACCTCGGCCACCAACACAGGAGAGTCCTCGTCATAGCCGTCGGGCAACTCCGACCCGACGTACACGCGGGCCGGGAAGCTCTTGTCGTTGGGCGGCTTGATGAACGCCGGTTCGGTAAGCCGTCGGGCGGCGTGAAGGGGCATGAGCGAAACCCGCCGCTTGCGGAACTCCTCGGGCAGTCGGGGCAACCAATCGACGGCCGGCTCGAGCAAGCGCAGTCCGAACTGCTCGGCGAGCGTCGGCCCGAACAACGCTTCCAGATAGAGCACCGGGTCGGAAACCGCGCGCAACTCGTCGGGAACGCGCCAACTCGTCAGCCGTTCGACAGACCAACCGAGTCGCCCGGCGGCCCGCCACAGGGCTTGAGCATCATCAGTGAACCGCGGCGTCAGGATGAGTGTCGGCATCAACCCTCGAAAGCGCTCCGCCGCCGAACGACCAAGCTCACCGGCGCCGCCCACCGTCAGAAACTTGGTCAAAAGCCGTCCCCTGACGTCACACCATCTGGCTCAGCGTCTGGGCTACGCAACTCCGCGCGAACCAGTGCTTCCGCCACCCGCAACGCTCTGAGCCGGTTCCGCTGGAGCGTGTGCTGGGAAGTCCCCGGCGAGAACTGCAACTGCGCCTTGGCCGCCCGAGCCAGAACCGAGTCAACGGCGCGAAGGGCGTCCTGCAAGTCGGCCCGGGTGAAACCGCCCGTACCAGGCTCTTCGTCCATCAGCGACAGGGCGACGCGCAGTGCCCTGACGGTTTCCCCCAGCATCGTGTGCTGCCACGTCCCAGACGCCAGCTTCTGCTGCGCCTTCTCGGATTTGCTGAGGAGTGAAGCGAGCGGACGACGCGCTTTCTGCAAGTCATCCGTTTTGGGGGCATCCATCATCAAGCCCTCCGCCGCCGAACGACTCCGCTCAACAGCACCGCCACCAGGGAGCTGAACCCCCGGGACAACCTATGTGGCGGTGTCTAATGCAGCGCCTCACGTGTTACGATCCGGGTCGGCGCCCGGGCTTCAGTTACTTCCGGAGTCCTTTGGGCAGTTCTTTCAGAGTCTCGAACAGTTGAAATTCAGTTCTCAGATAGAGGCTGCCGTCCATTTGGCGGACGAACGCTTTCGTCGGGTAGGTGAAGCCGTCGGCTTCCTTCCAGTCGGCGAAGTCGATGCGGTACGTTCGCCAATCGATGCGGGCGAGTCGGTAGGTCTTCGCGTGGAAGTAGAGGTCGATGTCTTTCTGCTTGTCGCGGGTGAGTCTAAGACCGACGATCGGTTGGTCGCCGAGCGTGGCGGCGGGCAGCATCTTCAGCTTGGAGTTTTCGTCGAGCAGTGGGCCGAGGGTCCACACCCAGACGAGATACGCCTTCTCGGTTCGATCGGCGTCGCCCGCCGCGATGTCTTTGCCGTCTTGATACCAAGACGACGGGAACGCCACGAGCGCTTCCCGCTTCGTCCCCTTGTCGTCCGGGTTTTCACTGAAGTGGAAGGTCTCCTTCCAGTGGACGATCTTCGGGAGTGCGCTCGCCCCGCCGGCGGCCTTCACGGCGGCTTCGGCAAGCTCCCGCGCATCGTCCGCCCACACAGCCGGCGACCACGCCAATGAACCCAACATCGCACAGATCATTACGAACAAACTACGCATCGAATCGACCTCCAGAATTGTAAACGTCGTCAGTGAGAAGGCATCGGGATCCACAGCGGGGGTTTCGAGGACCAGCGATTGCGGCGGGAGATTTCCGCGTCGTCCGCCCCGTGCGGCTTGAGGTAGATGTAGAAGTCGTCGACGCGCTCGACGATCTCGTCGCCTGGCTCTCGGCTGCGGGCGAGCAGCAGGCCCGCAACGATCCGCACGTGCATGTACCCGGCCAACTGCTCCTCGAAGTCGGCGATCTTCGGGCGAATCGTGTACGCGGATTCCATCGCGTTGGTCAAACGTACGACGCGCCCCTCGGCCTCGTGCGGCCGCGCGGGCGCCTCCCGCCACTCGCGGCCGACTTGTACGAACACCCGCACGGTCGGGGTCGTCAGGTACAGTTCCTGGTCCGGCTGCAGGTTGACGGCGCTCACTTTCACGACGTAGCCGTCGTCGGGGCCGTACGCGACGTCGGACACTTCGGCGCGAACCTGTTGCAGTGCGAGGTCTTCAAGGGTGGCGCGGGCGATGCGCCTCTCTTCGACGGCGCGGCGCTGCCAGAGCGAGGCGCCGTAGTTCAGCGTCGCGACGGTCAACGCGGCCAAAGTCAGCCAGACGCCGAGCGTCCCAACGAACGTTTGCCAACCCGAACCGAGCGGCTCAAGGATGCGATCGACCGGCGGGACCGGGAGCGGCGACGCCGGACCGTCGCCGTCTAAACCGGGCGGGTCCGGCTCTCGGTTAGGGGTCGCGGAACCGTTCACCACGGCCGCTGGTCGGTGTTCCGTCGAGACGATGCGCCCAGCTTTCAGGTGGACGACCCGATCGGCCTGCCGCGCGAGCGCGGGGCTGTGCGTCACGACCACCAGCGCGGCCTGGTATCGGCGGTGGAGGTCCACCAGCGCGGCGAACAGCTCGCGCTCGCTTTCCGGATCCAACTCGGCCGTCGGCTCGTCCGCGAGGAGGAGCGGGGGGCGGTTGACGAGCGCCCGCGCCGCCGCCACGCGCCGCTGCTGTCCGCCCGACAATTCGTCCGGGTAGTCCTCGAGACGGTCTGCAAGCCCGACGAGGTGCAACAACTCTTGGGCGCGGGCGTACGTCGCCGCGAGGTCACCACCACGGCCGAGCAGGGCGGGCAGGGCGACGTTGTCGACGACGCGCAGCATCGGCAGGAGCGCGGGGAATTGGAAGACGAAGCCGACCTGGCGTCGACGGTACTCGGCGCGTTCGCCGGCCGAAAGCCCCCAGACGTCGCGCCCCTGAAACAAGACCGTTCCGGCCGTCGGGCGGCTCTGGCCGCCGATCATTCCAAGGAGGGTCGACTTGCCCGAACCGGAGCGCCCGACGACGGCCACGAACTCGCCCGGGGCGACGTCCAGTTCGACCTCGGCGACGGCGGCGATGGCTTTCCCGCGCGCTGGATAAGTCTTCGACAGCGAGCGGACTTCGAGCATCACGCCGCTTCCGCCCGCAAGAGATCGTGCGGGTCGCGGCCGGCCGCCCGCCACGCCGGCGCCGCCGCCCCGACGACGCCGAGCGCGGCGGCCAGCGTTAGACAGATCAGCGCGTCGGCGGCGATCGTGCCGGGCGACGGCCAGAGGAACGGAACGTCGGCCCATTCCAGGTGGAACACGATCGAGCGCCGCAAAAGCAGCAGCAGGCCGGCCCCGAACGATACGCCCGCGAATCCGCCGAGGGCGGTGGCAAGCACGGCTTCCGCGAGAATGAGGGCGACGAGCCGTCGACCGCGCATTCCGATCGCGAGAAGCAGCCCGAACTCGCGGCGGCGTTCCGCGACCACGGCCGAGTAGACCGAACCGACCATAAGCCCGCCGACGAACAGCGACACCGACGCGAACACGGCGGCCGCCCAAAACACCGCCGTCAGCGACTGTCGGACGGACGTCAGCAGCGCGTCGCCGCGCACGACCTTCCAATCGTCGCGTCCCGCAAGCGTGAAACGCACGCCCTCGGGCTTCGCGTCGGCCGCGAGCCGGACCAGAACGGCCGAGACGCCGTCGCCCGCGGCTCCGTCGCCCGCGGCTCCGTCGAGGGTGGAGGCGTCGAGGGTGGAGGCGGTGGCGAACGTCGTGAAATACGCTCGGTCGAAGCAACCGACCCCGGTCAGGCCGAGTCGGGCGTAGACCGTCGTCGTCTTCCCCGCGAGGTTCAGTTCGGCGCCAAGCAGGTTCTCGCACCGCCCGCCGACCAGCACGTCCCCGTCGCGGAGCGGGCGGTCGAGCTGCTCGCGCACCCACGGAAGCACGGTGAAATCGCGGTCGGGGTCGAAGACGACCAGGTCGACGTCGCGCGGGTGCCCCGGCTCGGCCGCGGCGACCCGCACGCTGCGCTGGGGGGCGGCCCGCTCGACGCCCGCGACCGCCGCGACCTCGTCGGCCGCCGCCGCCGCCAGGACGGGCGCGGTCGGCTCCACCGTCAGAAGGGCGGGCGTGATGTTCACCAGCGCGTCGCGCGGCACGATGAGGAGGTCCGCGCCCATCCGCGCGAAGCCGACGTCGGCGCTGCGGCGCACGCCGCGGCCGAGGGTGAGCGC
>JBOFFD010000287.1:0-4209 GCA_051648425.1 Planctomycetia bacterium | reverse complement strand
CGAGCCGCTCGACATCTTGTAGTTGGTGACGCCCCACCGTCCGCCCACGTTGGCCCGGTTGTCGAGCGTGCCGTCGTGAGAATCGCTGGGGCAGACGAAGACCGGAAGCGCGGACCGCGCCACCGTGGTGTTGCCCGCGCCCAGCGAAACGTCGTGGTTGATGGAATCGTACAGCGCCTCTTGGTCGACGAACGGCAGCACGAACATGATCCAACTGCGCGAAAGGCTGTTGCCGTCGTAGCCGCTGCCGACTGGAAGGTAACTTAGCGGCAGCATCTTGTGGGTTTCGGCGTAGTTGTGCAGCGCGAGGCCGATCTGTTTCACGTTGCTCTGGCACTGCGACCGGCGGGCGGCTTCGCGAGCCTGCTGGATGGCCGGCAACAGCAAGGCGATCAGCACGCCGATGATGGCGATGACGACGAGCAGTTCGATGAGCGTAAAGCCGCGATTTCGGAGTTTCCATGTGACTGGCAAGGTCATGAACAGGCTCCTGGAAATGAAGTGGTGCACGAGAAAAGAAATCGTTCGGACGGAAAAAGACGTGGTCGAAGCGGAAAGCTTCGCCGGTTTATCAAAGATTACTGGAGTCGCCGGCGTCGATCGTCGACAGGGCGCGATAGACCGACAAGTCGACCGTATCGCTGACGAAATTCACGACGCCGTCGCCCATCAGGAAGAACGCGCCGCCCCGGTGGCGGCTGTGGAAGGAGTAGTTGATCCCCCAATCGGCCTTATTCGTTTCGGCCAAGGCTTCCGTTTGGAAGTTGAGGGGGACGCCAGCGGTCGCGGTGCTGGCGTTGTACCACCACCACCAGTTAAATTCGGACCAAGCGGGCACCGCTTCGCCGACGAAGATGGTTTTCGAGAGGCCGTCGGAGATTTGACGGAAGGAAGTCGTCGTCGAGGCGTAATGGTTGCGGCATCCAACGCCGTTTCCTTGGTCGAGACCGTTCGTACTGTTGGCGAAACGGCCGGTGGGCGACGAGACGACGAAGCCGCCCCACGCCCAGTTCGACCCGGCGCACATCTTATAGTTGGTGACGCCCCACGTTCCGGGCTGGTTGCATCGGTTGTCGAGCGTGCCGGTGTGAGTATCGCTGGGGCAAGTGAAGGCTTGCAGCGGCGTCCGCGCCACGGTGGTGTTGCCGACGTTGAGCGAAAGGTCGTGGTTGATGGAGTCGTACAGGCCCTGTTGGTCGACGAACGGTAGGATGAACATGATCCAACTGCGCGCCACGCTTTCGCCGTCGAAGGCGCCGCCTAACGGATTGTAAGTCAACGGCAGCATTTTATGGGTTTCAGCGTAGTTGTGCAGCGCAAGGCCGATCTGTTTGACGTTGTTTTGGCACTGCGCCCTCCGGGCGGCTTCGCGGGCCTGCTGGATGGCCGGCAACAGCAGAGCGATCAGCACGCCGATGATGGCGATGACGACGAGCAGTTCGATGAGCGTAAAGCCGCGATTTCGGAGTTTCCACGAGAATGACGAGGTCATGAATCGACTCCCAGGTTAACCGAAAAATCGATGATCTGAAAGGGTAAGGAAACTGTCGAAGCCGGAGGCTTCGCTGAAAACTTACAGGTTGCCGACGTCGCCGGAACTGATCGTTCCGAGGGCGCGGAGGACGGAGAGATCGACGGCGTCGGATACGAAGAGCGCCGAGCCGTCGCCAAGTCCGAAATGCGCGCCGCCGACGTGTTGGCTGTGGAACGAGTAGTTGTTCGGCCAGTCTTCAAAGCTGTCTTCCGCGAACTTATTGATGCGGAAGTTGATCGGGACGGCCGTCGTCGCCGTCGCGCCGTTCCACCAGAACCACCATGTATGCGAACACCACGCGGGCACCGCTTCGCCAACAATCAGCGTTTTGCTCATGCCGTCCTTGACGTCGCGCGGCGTGGTGTTGAGTGGTCGGCCGCCGCCGCGGCAGAGCACGCCGTTGCCGCAGTCCAATCCGTTCGCGTCGTCGCCGCAACGGCTGGAGGGCATGCTGACCACGAACGACCCCCAAGCCCAGTTGCTGCCGGCAACCGCCTTGTAGTTGTTGACGGCCCATTCCAAGCCCGGGCCGGGATTCGCGATGTTGGCTCGATTCGGCAAACGCCCGTTGTGCGTATCGCTCGGGCAGATGAACGCCTTAACGATGATTTGTCCGACCGTCGTGTTGTCGGGCGCCACCGGTTGCTCGAAATTGATCTGATCGTACACGTCTTGCCGTTCGACGAACGGAAGCACCAGGGCCAGCCAGCTTTTCCCGTTGTCACCCCCGCCGTACGTGACGTTCGTGCTGTAGTTGAGCGGAAACATTTTATGCGTGTCGATGTAGTTGTTCATGCCAATGGCCAATTGCTTGATGTTCGACAAGCACTGGCTGCGGCGGGCGGCTTCGCGGGCCTGCTGAATCGCCGGCAACAGCAGGGCGATTAGCACGCCGATGATGGCGATGACCACCAACAGCTCGATCAACGTGAAGCCGCGGCGTCTTCGCGCCGCCCCTTGGTCGATGGGCATGGAATTGCTCCGGGATATCGTGAGAGCGAAAAAGTTTGTACCGAGAATGTTTCTATATTGTTGTCCGTTTGGTCCGTCCGTGTCAATCTCGCCGCCGGAAAAATCGAAAAATATACGGCGATCGACCAACCGTCGCTTAAGGCTGCTGCTTCCTGCCGCGGGAGACGTCTACTTCAATTCGATGGCGTGGTCGTTCGGCCCGTCGGCGACGGTCTGTTTTAGATCGGAGGTGCGCATCTCGGCGTATTTGAGCGGGATTTCGGAGTTCGGCTGCAGGGCTGTCGACGGATCTTTCGGCGGCGGCGCGACCTTGACGTTGATGTTGTCGGACTCCGAGCCGGCGACGGCGCCGTTGGCGACGACGGCCACCACGTGTGGGCCGAGCAGCGCTCCGTCGTTGGGTTTGAACGTCGAAAGCGTAAAAGCGCCGGCGGCGTCGGTGTTTCCCGAAGCCGCCCGTCCGCCGCTTTCCGGATAGTAAACGATCGCGGCGTTGGCGATCGGTTTTCCATCCTTCTTCACGACGCCTTTCACCGGCGCCGTCTTCGGCATCGCGGGGCCGCCGGAGCAGCCGGCAGTCAACGCCAATCCCATCGTCCAACAAGCAAAACGGCGAATGTTCACGGGTCGACAGTCCTCTTGGGAAACGAAATTTGGAACGGCGTCATGGCACGGTGCGTCGTTACAAGTTGCTGGAGTCGTCGGCGTCGATCGTCGCAAGGGCGCGGTAGATCGAAAGGTCGACCGAATCGTTGACGAAAGTGACCACGCCGTCACCCATCAGAAAGAAGCCGCCGCCGCGGTGGCGGCTGTGGAACGAGTAGTTGTTCTGCCAGTTGCCGACGTTCGCTTCTGCGAGAGGCCCCGTGCGGAAGTTGAGGGGGATGGCGGTCGTCCCCGTCGTGGCGTTGAACCACCACCACCAGGTGTGGTTACACCAAGCGGGCACTGCTTCGCCGACGAAGAAGGTTTTCGACAGGCCGTCGGAGATTTGGCGGAAGGAGGTCGTCGTCACCAAAGGATTGCCGGCCCCGTTGCTGCCGTTGCGGCACATGACGCCGTTGCCGGCGTCGAGGCCGTTGGTGTTGCCCGCGAAACGGCCGGTGGGCGACGAAAAAACGAAGCCGCCCCACGCCCAGTTCGACCCACTCGACATTTTGTAGTTGGTAACGCCCCACCTAGAGCGTTTTGCGTTAATTTGTATCGTAGCCGCAGGAGGTGACATAGGAGCGGCAGTCGGCGGGCGTCACGTTCCGCCACGCCGTCACGGCCGCCGTCTTCACCCCTTCCGTCGTCCGCGCCTCCGCCCGCCGCGCTTCCGTCTTGATCTTCGACCACGCCTTTTCGATCCGATTCAGGTCCGGCGAGTACGCCGGCAGCCACGCGATCGCCGCCCCCGCCGCCTCGATCAACCGTCGCGCCGCCGCCGACTTGTGGACGGCGAGGTTGTCCCACACCACCACGTCCCCCGGCCGCAACTGCGGGGCCAGCTCCCGCGCCACGAACACCTCGAACGCCGCCCCGTCCATCGCCCCTTCGAACACCAGGCCCGCCAACATCCCGTCGGTCGTCGAGCGAGTCTTTCCGTTGGTTCTCGGCGGAAACCTCTTCGTGTTCGAGGAAGGCGGAGTCGACGGCGCCTTGAATCGCGGCGTGGTCCGCGTCAGCCGACTGACACTCTCGAACCCGCAGGTGAAAGTCAT
>JBOFFD010000286.1:0-4594 GCA_051648425.1 Planctomycetia bacterium | reverse complement strand
CCAACCGTTCGCGGTGCGGCAACGCGGTGGCAACCTGCGCGTTGAACAGCGTCACGAATTCGTCGGCGTCGCCCGGCGCCATCTTCGTCAGCACCGCCACCGTCGGCTTGCCGGCGTCCACCAGCATCTTAAGAATTCGTGTCGGCAGTTCGTCGTTGTACCGTTCGTCCGACGCCACGTAGACGACCACGTCGCAAAGCCCGGCCACTTCCATGACCCGCGTCAGGTAATGGTCCGCCGCGTCTTTGGTCGTCAGGTCGGGGCAGTCCCACACCACGAACTTTTCGAGAAAGTCGTCCGCGCCGGTCCCGTTCATCGACGGCGTCGCTTCGCCGCTAGGCAGAGGGACGGCGGCACGAACGGCGTAGCGGTCTTCGTCCAAGCTGGCGGGGGCGCCGTCGTCGGCGCGGCGCAGGGCGCCGAGGGCGACGGGCCAGTCCATCGCGGCGCACGAGGCGTCGCCGAACGCAATCGGGTGCCGGGTGTAGCCGGCCTGCGGGTTGACGTCGGCATTCACGCCACCCAGCAGAATGTTGGCGACAGTGCTCTTCCCCGCCCCCGCCCCGCCAACCACCATGATGTGGAGGCGGTCGACCAATGCGTTGGAATCCGGCGGCAAAAGTCGGCGTCGCGCCAGCGCGGCGGCGAATCGCATTTCGCTGGCCGAAATTTCGTCCGGGCCAAGCCCTCGCTGTTGGTAGTAGGCGTCCAACCCCTCCAGCGCCGCCGCGACCGCCGCCTCGGCCCGCCCGTACGACGGGGCGTCGGCGGCGGCCCGCACGGCGGGAGTCGACGACATCGGACGCGCGTCGCGCACCGTCATTTCAGTTCCCACGGATGACTCTGAATCCCTCGGCCGTTAACTCGCCCGATCGCTCGGACGTCGGCGGCCCCTACGGACCGCTATTATGCCGACCGAGCGAAATGATGCAAACTGAGCCGGCCCGCTTGGTCCAGCCGACCGCCCACCGACGCTCCACTTCCAAGAAAAACCCGTCGTCCTGTAACGATTCCCCGGCTGACGCACCCGGCCGACCCGTTGCCGCCGCCAACGTTGCCCACGCCGCTTGGCATGATTTTTCTACTTTGTCGTTGGAGCATCGACGCCATGGGACGGGGCGACCGACGCCGGTCCCCCGCTCCGGAGGTCCGCCATGATTCCTTTCACTCTCGGCCGCTACTTCGGCTTTTTCCTTCTCGCCGCGACAATCTTCGTGGGAACCGGCGGGACGGCCGCCGCCCAGACGTACATACGCCCTGGTCTGAACCTGCGGGACGCCGACGCGGCCGACTTGGCCGGCTGGCTTCGCTGGCTCGGCGTGCCGACGCCGTTCGCCATCCAGGGTAAACTGTCGGTCGCTCTCACCGCCGGCGTCCCCGTCACGGATCTGAACGACCCCGTGCTGTACGAACTCGACGGGGTCATCGACTCGGCCGACCTCCGGGTGGAAGGTGTCGCACTGCGCGACCTGAAGGTGGTCGTCAGATATCGACGCGGCAAGTTAGAAATACCGTCCGTCGCCTTCCGCTGGCCCGACCTGCCGAATCAAGCCGAACCAACGACCGCCGCCGGCGCGGCCTCCGTCCAACTCGTCCCCCGCCGCGACTTCGCCGCCGATCTTAAACTGACCGGCCTGCCTTGGTCGCGTGTGGCCGAATGGGCGAAGATCGACGAAACGTTCGCCGGACGCGTCTCCGGAACCGCTAAGATCGCGAACGCGACGGTCGACTTCACGAACCTGAACGCATGGACCGTCGGCGCCGACCTGAACAGCGTCGGTTTCGCCGTCGCCGACTTAACCGCGCCCACCGCCGATCTCAAAATCGACCTCCGCGCCGGCCGACTCGCCGTTCAACGATTCGCCGGCGATTTCGACGGCGTCCCGCTCGTCGCCACCGGCGACATTCGCCTCAACGATGCGAAGACGCTTGTTCAGTTCAACCCCGTCGCCGTCGAAATCTTCGGCGGCGTCGTAAAGATCGTCGGCGCCCTGCCGTTGAGCGAACCGACGTCGCAAACGTTCGACGTTTCCGCGGAGCGCCTCGACCTTGCGAAAATCGAACCGCCGACGGCCCGCCGGCTGATACGCTTCTCTAAGATCGACTGGCCGATGGGAACCACCGGTTCTCTGGGACTCGTCGGCAAAGCGACGATTCCTTTCGGAAAACTCGACGACCCGGCGTCTTACCGCTTTGAAGGATCGCTCTCGCTCGACGCCGCCGCCAATAAGAACATCTTCATTGACGAGGCTACAATCGCCGGCGACTTCGACGGCCGACGGATCGACGTGCGGCTGCCCCGCCTGCTGCTTCGCGGCGACCCCGCCGAAGAATCAGGCGTCGTCTCGGGAGCCGCCGAACTTGTTCCCAACACCGCCGGCGGTCTCACATTCGATCTAAGACTGGAGCGGCTGCCGGCGTCGCTGCTGCGTTCCGTCTCACCCATCGCGCTGGCCGGCGCCGTCGACGGCTCACTTCGGTCGGCCGCGCCCATGGACGGTTTGCGGAAACCCGAAGCGTGGATGGTTAACCTGAATTTGACAAGCGCCGACTTTCGACTCCCCGCCCAAAATCTGATCCTGCGTTCGATCGACGCCGTCGCCGCCGACGGAGCCTTGACTATCGCGAAAAGTGAATTCTCCTGGAACAATGAACCGCTGACCTTCGCCGCCCGTGTGACGCCATCCGTCAACCGCGACCAGCTGCGAATCGACGACGCCCGTCTTAATGGCCTTGGCGTCGCGGCGATCGCCGAAGGCGTCTGGCCGTTGGCGGCGAACCTTACCGGCCAAGCCGTGGTTCGTTTTCAAGCGGCCGACATCCAACGGTTGTCGGCGTTGCTACCATCACCTTCCAAATTGACCGGCGAACTATCGGGCGACGGCCGTTTGACGTTGTCGGCGACGGATCAAGACAACAAGCGGACGTTGAAGTCTGAACTCAAACTGAAAGGCGTTCTGGAGGGCGACGCCGTTTTCGAGGCGCCGCTGAGCGAAGTCGCCGACCCGACGCGCTGGTTTGGTTCGGTCGACGTGCACTCCACGGCGCCGATCGTCGTCGCCGACCGGCGGTTCAACGATCTGCGCCTCGTCGGCCGGCTGGAGAACGCCTACTTGCAGGCCGAGCAAATCGCCGCCGTCGTAAACGAGGTTCCTTTCACCGGCCGCGGCGCGGCCACGTATGAGAAGCCGTCGAACTCGATCCGATTCAATGATCTCGTCTTATCACTGTTCGGCGGCGAGGCGTCGGGCGGCGGAACGCTTCCGCTGGACGCCGCCGGTCCGATTAAGATCGACGTCCGCTGGACGTCTCTCGACCTGCAAAAGCTAAGAGCAGTGCTGGCGCCCGCCGCTCCGCCCGCGACGGGAACAATCAACGGAAACCTTCAAGCGGTACGGGTCGCGGGCGCCGCGAACCCGACCATGTCGCTACAAGGACAGGTCGACTCTTCGTCGCTGACGTTCGGTCGGCTTGCCGTCGGTGCAATGAAAGCGACCGTCGGTTCCAAAAACAGCGTCGCCGTGTACCGTGCGTCGGCCACCGTTCTGAAAGGCGAGATTTCGATCGAGGGGACGCACCCGTTGCCCTCGGTCGACGGCTTCGACCCGGCGAAACATCAATCGACCTTCAGGGCGCGAAACATCGCGTTGCAGTCGGCCGCGGAATATCTGGTCGGACCAGTGCCGAAGAGCTTCGCGGAAGGGTTTCTTACTCTTACTCTACCGCTGAAAGGTTCCTTGCTCGCTTCACCCTTCGGTATCGGCCTGCGCGGAGACGAAGGTTCCGCGACCGCGACCAACGTCAAACTGCGCGGCGTCGAATTGACTCGGAGTCTGAATGCCATCCTCTTCGTTCGCGAGGGTAAAGCCGGAATTGAATTGCCGACCGGCAAATTCGCCGGTGGTTCGGTCAGAGCCGACGCCCGCCTCAACCTTTCCCGCCCCGTCGACGGCACTTCTTACAACGTGCGGTTGGCGAACGTCGACCTTAAGAAGCTCTCTCGTTCCATGGGCTACAACGAGTTGATGGACGGCAAGGCATTATTGACTTTCCGCGGCAACCTTGGAGCGTCGCTCACCGCCTTCGGCTACGCCTCCGGCGGCGCCTTGACCGCCGGCGGCTTCTCCGCCGATTCGTGGCGGACCCCGATCGAGGTGTTGGTGCGACCAACAGGAACGACGCTGCGCCTTCAAGGCTGTCGAGCGACGGTCGCCGAAGGATCGGTGCAGGGAAACGTCTTCGCCACTGTTCGTCGAGATCTTACATTGAAGGTTGACGGTGAATTCAATCGGGTCGGGCTGCGGTCGTTGTTGAAATCGACGTCGTCGGCCGCCGCCTACGCCCGCGGCCGGGCGTCCGGCCGTTTCGCCTTTTCTGGTTCCCGAGTCCGATCGCTCGACGACCTGGCCGGCGACTTCTCGGCGCAATTCGCAAACATTCAACCGGGCCGCATGCCGGTCGTCGAGCGAGTCTTTCCGTTGGTTCTCGGCGGAAACCTCTTCGTGTTCGAGGAAGGCGGAGTCGACGGCGCCTTGAATCGCGGCGTGGTCCGCGTCAGCCGACTGACACTCTCGAACCCGCAGGTGAAAGTCAT